>NZ_JAEHNY010000005.1:0-275426 GCF_016236975.1 Salegentibacter maritimus | reverse complement strand
TTGTACCGCCTATTTGGCCATTGGTAGGTTCTATAACTATTCCTGGCGGAGCGCCAATTATGCTATAACTTAAATTACCATCGCCCCCACTGGCGAAAACCACCAAACTGCCATCTAACACATCGCCCTCAAAATTAAACTGATCGTTAAGAGCCGTTACATTGATAGGCGTATCGGGCACCTGAGAAGACACCCCTAAAATCTCTATACCATTAATCAACGGATTTTCTACCGCACCGTGAATAAATGCAATCTCTAAAAGGCCATCGGTTACTTCTACTTCTTCTACAAACAACCCTCCTACCTGGTGACCAAATTGTGCAGAAAGGTCTATAGCCCCAAGGGAAGCAGGTAACACTCCTTCTATAGAAACATCAAAAATCCTTGTACCTGCTGCTGAAGTACCCGAATAGGAATTCCCCATATATAAACGAACTGCATAGGTGCCGGGACTATCCACCGGAAAAGCATAGGTCATATTGGGTTCGCCTTTGCCCCTATCAAAACGTTCAGTGTCATAAATACTTACCGGGGTCGTAGATTGATCGACCGCTGCGGTATAACTTGTCATTCCTCCGGAAAAGGTACTGTTAAGTCCGGGGTAGCTTAAATAAGCAGAATTGTTGTTAGCAGTATCTTCTTCCCAATCCAATTTCCCATCAATCGCCGTAATGGTAGGACCCCCAGCATTTACCCGGTATAAGACCTCAGCGATAGTCTGTTCCTCTATTACATTTACAGAAAAACTCTGCTCTATATATTTAGAATCGGCATCGGTAGCACGAATGGTAATCACTGAAACTGCCGGGGAATCGGGATAGCTTAGGCTAAGGTTACTGCCCGATATGACAGCACCGACAGCCGAATTGGTATTGCCCGAAACACTGTAAGTCAGGTTCCCTACACCGGCATCATCGTCAAAATATGGTAATAGACTAATAGTTTCTATAACCGCTCCTACATTACGTTCAATGTCGGAGAGCTCTGAGGCGATGGTAGGTCCTTCAGAAGTTACATTTAGAAAATCCCAGGTGCCTTCTAACTCTACACCGGGAGTATTGGAAGTACCTATCATGCCTACGGCCAAATCAATTTCAGTATTTTGCATAGCCTGTAAAATTGATCCTTCGGCAATAATACTACCTATGCTAACCTGGGGACCTGCATCTAAAGAATATTTTAAATCTACCTCTCCATTTGTAGGGTTTACAACAAAATAGAATGACACACTACTGCTTGGCCTTTCAATCTCAGGAATATTGATATTTAATGGGGATTGGGGAATATCGTTAATTTCCTGAAGCGCTATAAACCCTGTAGGGCTAATAACAAATTTTATATAATTGCTTTGGGTACCATCTCCTATAAAAAATCCGAGTTCTCCATTTGTGGGAGAATTAGCACCATAAAGCTGCACAGGCCCATTAAAATTGGCAATACCACCTTCTACCGTAAAATTACCAGCTTTAGCATGAACCTGAATGCCATATTGAAATGCCTTTTCCTGATTATTACTTGAACCCAATGCTGTACCGGAAGTCATTTGCATAGTCATTGCTCCAATCGCACCTCCAAGAATATCATTTTCATTAGGATCGTTTGGGTCATCACGTCTATCCAACCAATTTAACCAATTAGGGTTAGGATCTCCATTATTCATCAAACCGGTTAAACCAAGTCCCTTGTACCCTCCCAATTGGGTGTTACTGGTAAAAAGTTCATTAAATACCGGAAGCAAAAAAGCATCGCTTCCCGATTGCTTGGGGTTTCCTAATTGAAATACATCGCTTTCATCGGGTATACCGTCTGCGTCATCATCCAAATCATTTAAATCTGATAAATTATCTCCGGTATCAGACTTATCAAAATCGTTTGGCTGTGAGCCACCATTACAGGGGTCGGTACCATTATCTTCCTCATCCTGATTCTTATAACCGTCAAAATCATAGTCGGCATTCGCATCATAACCGGGATCTCCGGGTAATTTACACTCTCCAAAATCCTGAGGTTCCAAAACTATAAGTTTACCGTTCAAGGTAACTACCCATATGGTGCCCGGAAATATTTCATTATCGCTATTACAGGTAACACCCAAAGCGTCCCCTCCTAATCCTGATACAAAAGATGGAGTAAGTTTGTTAAGACTGCCATCGAGATTAAGTTCTACTCTTCTTAATTCGCCAGTATTTACACCAGCTATAAGATTCCCCTTCATCGTACCGTTAAAATTGCTGGCGGTGTATTCATCTATGCCGTTTGTATTGGTTCCCCAAATAGTTACTAGATCATCTACGGGCCCGTCGGGGTTTGCCAGGCCGGGTCCTCTCCAATCACCTTCAATAGGATTGGCAACCGTAACCGGGGGCCAGTCGGCCGGAAGCGCAACATCAGGATTATTTGTAAAGTCGCCGGAATTCTTCAATGGATGGTACTTTTTAGTTCTAAAAACAGCACCGGTAGTACCATTTTTAGAAGGATTTGTATATAATCCTGCTCCTAGCGGGTTAGCTCTAATTGGCGTGGGATGCCCTCCATAAAAGCTTCCGAAGTTATAATTTTGAATATCTGTGGTTACTAAGTGCAAATGATCTTCATTATTTATCTTTTCCCCTCCAGAGGAAACCGTGCTTCCAGGCTCATTCGGATCATAATCATTGGTTACTGCTCCTCCTCCTTCATTAAACGGAAAACCTCCCCAACCTCCGTTCGAGCCATTTTCTGTGACATATAAAGCTCCGGTTTCAGTTAAAACAAGGTCATAAGAATTTCTGTAGCCGGGAGAAAGAATTTGTACCGGTCCGCCGGGCACTATTTTAGCCTGATTTAAACCATCATTTCCTCCAAAAGGATCATTAACATCTATCCCATCATAACCAGCTGCATCGGGATTAGAAATACCATTTATATTTGGCCTTGTTGGGTCATCTACGGTAGGAAGATCGTATATGTATTTTCTGCCATTATCGGTTTTTACCGGCATACTATTTATCATATCTAAATTAACCGCCAGGATAGCCGCCGATAGAGCATATTCTGTAGTGTATGCGAAATTGACTGAAGGTGCACCCGCATTTGTGTGACCACCCTGCGCTACAATAAGATAATTTACACCATTTATATTTGCCAATTCCATCCCATTAGTAGCATGATTTTCTTCTGAACGCGGAAGACCACGAACAAGATCAACTACGTCCCAGGAATTTCCGTTCCAGCTAAACCGGGTAATAATACCTGAATTGGTATCTAGATTTGTATCTCCACTTCCGCCTCCACCACCTCCACCAATTCTAAAATCGCTGGAGGCTACATAAATTATAGGATTTGCTGCGGTACCTCCTACTGTAAGCCCGGTTGTTTCCCTAAAACTTGAGCTGTAAAGACTACCGTCGTCATTATGATCCTGAATGGTTGATATCCCCAAAAGGGTCTCCATATCAAGTACTTTATAATCTGTTACCGATATGCGCTCAATAGTTAAAATTTTGATAGCACCTGTATATTCAGCTACATATAGTCGCCCATCTGGTCCAAACATCAATGAAGTTCCATTAGATATAGAGCCATTTCCATTAAAGTCTAGGTTGCTTTGGGAAAAGCTTTGCGCATATAGACTAAGGTTAAAAAAACCTGCCCAGGATATTGCGAATAAAATAAAGGTACATCCCCTTAGAAAGTTATTATTTTTCATCCCTTTATATATTTAGTCAAAAAATTGATTCCAATAAATCACGATAGGTGCTAAATGGTCATTACTAAGGGGCAGATCTATATGGGTTACATGATATTAAGTCTTACGAATTACAAGAAGTTGTATAACTGTAAATTTCAAGACAAAAATTATTTGGGGATAGCAAATAAAACATTGTACCATTCAATAAAAAGCATACAAAATTTAAGAACTGTAATATTATGTGTTGGGGATAATCTGGGGAGAAAATTCTATACTAAATTTAGTGAAAAATTATTATTTAAAAAAATTATTGAGCTTCTCCCAAAAGGGTCAAGTAAAATATTGCTATAACACCTAGTCTGGTTTTTAGAATTGGCCAAGTCAATTTATTCAAAAATCTGAATATAACTATTGCGAAATCACCTTAAAACAGGTAACAATTTCTACTTTTAGTAAACCATCTCATGGAAAGCCTTCGGCAACGCATCCTTATTTTTGAGTAAATATATCCGGTTAATTGCTCGGTATACAATTATAGTTTAAAAGTAGTTTTAAAACTCTACAGCATAGAAATTCTATTATTTCATATGGATTCTTTAGTAAGCATATTTAAATAAACCTATCTTTCTTTGTTTAAACCTGTTTTATATGAAGCCTAAAATCATAATTTTTGATGTAAATCATACCCTTTTAAATATGTTTACTTTAAAAGAAGAGGTAAATGCTGCCCTGGAAAATGAAATGGGCTTTGAGATTTGGTTTCCTAAGTTATTGCATTATTCTTTGGTAGAAACCACTACCAAAAATTACAGGAATTTTACCGAAATAGCTCTGGAGACCTTTAGAATGATTTCAGATAAATTTGATAAATCCTTTACCAATTCGGAAGTAGCGAATATAATTTCAGAAATCACTAAACTCCCTCCCTTCCCAGATGTAAAACCGGGACTTGAGGAATTAAAAAACTCAGGTTACAGGCTTATCGCTTTCAGTAATGGTAAACCCGATGTTTTACAATCTCAACTGAAATTTGCTGAACTAAATTCTATTTTTGATGGAATTCATAGTGTTGAAGAAGTAAAAAAATATAAGCCACACCCTCGTAGCTATCAATATATTTTAAATAAGTATCGCGTTACAGCCCAAAAAGCATTAATGGTCGCTGCTCATCCCTGGGATATTCTCGGAGCAAAACGGGCTGGCCTTAAAACTTGTTTTATAGAAAGACCGGGAGAAATTTTTTATCAATTAGCGGATAAACCGGATCTAAGACTTAACGGGATTGATAAAATTTTACAAAACTTATAGAGGTTAAAACTCTAGAGAGATTAGGAGATCCTGAACTATAGTTTTCCCGTCTTTATCTAGCAAAACTCAAGTACGTATCAAATACTTCCTGTAACGTTAAATCCATTTAAAAATAATAGGATAATTCTTCTTTCTTCTTTGGGATGTTTATTTTTAGGAAAAAAGAAAGATGGAGAAAGTTAATTTAGGAAATTCAGGAATAAAATCTGCACCAATTATTTTTGGTGGAAATGTGTTTGGTTGGACATTAGATGAAAAAGAGTCATTTAAAATGCTCGATGAACTTTTTGAACTGGGTTTTACCACCATTGATACTGCCGATGTTTATTCTCGTTGGGCAGATGGCGTACCTCACGGGACTTCAGAGAGAATTATTGGTAAATGGATAAAAACCCGTAAAATAAGGGATAAAGTCACGCTTATTACCAAAGGTGGCTCTTGTTTGCAGCCCGGCGGACCAAAAAATAATTCCAGAGATTATCTTACCGGTGCGGCAAAAGATTCCCTTTTAAGACTTCAAACCGATTATATTGATCTTTATTTTACTCATTATGATGATAAAGAAACCCCTGTGGAAGAGGCCCTGGAAGCTTACCAGAGTTTTATATCAAGTGGCGAAATAAAGCATATTGGGGCTTCAAATTTTTCTGCGGAAAGATTACAAAAATCCCTTAGCATCGCTGCAGAAAAAGACCTGCCCCCTTATGAGGTTTTTCAACCGGAATATAATTTAATGGTACGCGACAAATTTGAAGGAGAAACAGAAGAAATTTGTTCTAAAAACCAATTAGGAGTCGTTCCTTATTTTTCTCTCGCCAGCGGATTTCTTACGGGAAAATATCGTAAAAAAGAAGATTTTGAAGGAAAAGACAGGAAAATATTTACAGAAAAGTTTTTAAACCCACGCGGAGAAAAAATCCTAAAAAGCCTGGACCAAATTTCTGAAAAACATCAGGTTTCTCAAGCCGGCATTGCGCTTGCCTGGTTAATGAAAAGACCCGGGGTGAGCGCACCAATTGCCAGTGCTACCAAATCTTCTCACCTTAAGTCCTTTATTGAGGCTATTGAAGTAAACCTATCTCAAGAAGATATGCAGGTTTTAAATAAAGCGAGTGAAACCCAGGATTAATATCCACCTATAAATTGAAATAAAAAAATAGTCCCGAAGAAATAGTTCCCCGGGACTGTTTTTATTGAAAATTAAATTCAGTTGTATTGAAACCGCCTGAAAGTATTTAGAATAAGAAAAACTTCTAATCTTAGCTATTAATTCTGCAAAAACAGTTTCTTAAACTATAATTAACTACCTCGGGATATTACACCCTTTGGCGGTGCCAATAAACGCTTAGGCTAGAGCCGAAACCAGTTCGGCAAAATCTACTTTTTGTTGCTCGCCTGTTTTCATATTTTTAAGGGTAAACTTCTTTGATTCTATTTCTTCTGCCCCTGCCAGAATCACAAAAGGTATTTCGCGCTTATTGGCGTAATTCATTTGCTTTTTCATCTTCGCCGCATCCGGAAACAACTCGGCAGTAATATTTTCACTTCTTAGTTTATTTACAGCCTTTAATGCATATAGCGCCTCGTTATCACCAAAGTTGATAAAAAGAGCCCTGGTGTTTTGGGTTACTGCTTTGGGAAAAAGATCAAGCTCCTCCAGAACAAGATAAATACGATCCAGGCCAAATGAAATTCCAACACCACTCATATCTTTTAGACCAAAAATTCCGGTTAAGTCATCGTATCTACCGCCACCACCAATAGAACCCATTTTTACATTTTCAGGTGCAGAAACTTCAAAAATAGCCCCGGTATAGTAGTTAAGTCCGCGGGCCAGGGTCACATTTAAATCAAGTTTCGCTGTCTTTAATGGCATTTCAGCCATTGCTTTTTCAATAAATTCCAATTCCTTAATACCTTCTTTTCCGGTTTCAGAATCAGCCAATATTTCTTTAATTCCAACAATTTTTTCAGTAAAAGAACCTTTTAGACTAAAGATTGGCTGAATTTTTTCAATGGCGTTTTCAGAAATTCCTTTTTGCAACATTTCTTTCTTTACGCCTTCTTCGCCTATCTTATCCAGTTTATCCAGCGCCACTGTAAAATCGATAAGTTTATCCTTTTCGCCAATAACTTCAGCAAAGCCAGAAAGTACCTTTCTATTATTAATTTTAATAGTAACACCTTCTAATTTTAAAGCTGAAAAAACGGCATCGTATAATTGTACGAACTCCACTTCCTGCCAAAGGCTTTTACTGCCAACTACATCTGCATCACATTGAAAAAACTCTCTAAAACGTCCTTTTTGTGGCCTATCGGCACGCCATACCGGTTGAATTTGGTAGCGTTTAAAAGGAAAATCTATTTCATTTTGATGTTGTACCACATAGCGGGCAAAAGGTACGGTAAGATCATATCGTAAGGCTTTTTCACTAATGGAAGAAGTAATCTTTAAACTGTCTTTAGCCTGATAAGCTTCAGCATTAGCCTTCTTTAGAAAATCGCCCGAATTCAAAATTTTAAAAATTAATCGATCTCCTTCTTCCCCATATTTTCCCATAAGGGTATCAGAGTTCTCAAAACTTGGGGTTTCTATTGGTTGAAAACCAAATTTTTTAAATTCGGTTTTAATTTTATCGAAAATAAAATTTCTTTTAGCAACTTCGGCCGGGTTAAAATCTCGAGTTCCCTTTGGGATAGAAGGTTTTTGTGCCATAAAATATGTAAGGTATAAGTACTTTTTTAGTTTAATTTGAACGCTACAATGCGCTTTAAACAGCGCTGCAAATATCTTAAATTTTAAATGAACCCAAACAAATTTCAGATTTTAAGTAACATTCTCCCACTTATGAAGTCTAACTAAATAGCACTGAAAACAATTTCTATGTTTGGGTTATTTAAGGAAAATGTAAGTATCGCTTTTAATTCAATTAAAAGTCAACTATTACGAACCATACTTACCGTATTAATTATCGCTATTGGCATCACAGCTTTGGTAGGGATTTTAAGTGCGGTAACTGCTTTAGAAAATACCATTAGTAGTGATTTTGCTTCTATGGGAGCCAACACCTTCAATATACAACGTTATGAATTTAATTCCCAACGTCGTGGCGGTGGTGAGATAGAAAAAGTAAACCCAATAATAAGCTATCGGGAAGTTAGAAAGTTTGAAGAGAATTATCAATATCCAAAAGCACAAACTGCAGTATCATTTACCGGAACTACAGTTGCCGAAGTAAAATATCTTAACGAAAAAACCGATCCCGA
This sequence comes from Salegentibacter maritimus, assembly GCF_016236975.1. NCBI lineage: Bacteria > Pseudomonadati > Bacteroidota > Flavobacteriia > Flavobacteriales > Flavobacteriaceae > Salegentibacter > Salegentibacter maritimus. The sequence goes on along the minus strand of NZ_JAEHNY010000005.1, from coordinate 267,181 downwards.
GGTAAGAGTGCTTGGTGTAAATGAGAACTTTCTTGAGAACTCTGGGCTAAACCTGGAAACCGGACGTGAATTTAATATTTTTGATATTCAAAACAATAATAATGTAGTAATTCTGGGCTCTGATTTTGCTAAACCCGAAGGCCTTTTTAAAGGAGAAGACCCTATAGACAAAGTAATTAGCATTAGAGGGGCGAAATTTAGGGTTATTGGAATACTTGAATCTAAAGGTTCTACTTTCGGGAATAATCAAGATCTAAGGGTTTTAATGCCTATACAGGTAGCACGCTCTATGTTTACCCAACCTCAAATTAACTATGCAGTAAGTGTAAAAGTTGATGATAAAGAGTTATTAGAAGGTGCGCAAGATGAGGCGATATTAACCTTTAGAAATATCAGGAAACTCAACCCTATAGAAGAAAATAATTTTGGGCTGGAACGAAGTGACGATCTCATTAATCGAATTTTTTCCATTACCAGCTATCTAAATTACGCTGCATGGATTATTTCTATCATCACCATATTTGGTTCTTCTATTGCCTTAATGAATATTATGTTGGTGAGTGTTACCGAAAGAACACGTGAAATTGGGGTTCGAAAAGCCCTGGGAGCAAAAAGACGAACAATTGCAACCCAATTTTTTATGGAAACCCTTATTATTGGACAATTAGGCGGTATCCTTGGAATTATTTTGGGTATATTAATTGGAATGGGGGTTTCGGCAGCAGCCGATTTTGATTTCACCACCCCCTGGGTTGCTATTCTTTGGGCCACCGCTATTACTATTTTGGTGGCTATTCTCGCCGGAAGTTACCCGGCAGCTAAAGCTGCAAAACAAGATCCTATAGAGTCACTTAGGTATGAATAAAGTTGAAATTAATACATTATTGAGAACTACCGGTTTTCTTCCCCCTCTAGTCCCATAAGTCGTTTTTGCCCAAAATTTTCTTACGTAACATACTTTTTTGCGTCACCAATAGATACTGCCATTAATGGCAGCAAATTCTCGGGAATTTCACCAAGTGGCCGACCTGGTTTGTGCTATTTCAAGATATTTTGATCTGATATTTATAAATCTCTTTTTGGGTCTAAGAGTTACTTAATTTCTAAAAATAGTCATTTCAAATTTTAAATGGTATTCTCTTTAAGAAAGGTTACACTGCCACCATAAATACCCTTTTAAAAAATTAGTTGGAAAAGAATTTCCTCTAAAAAAACTTGATGAAGCTTTTGAAGCGGCCAATAGCGGTAAATATTATAGAATAGGTATAAATCAAGATAATTAGAATTATAAAACTTCTGAAAATCAACAGCTCTTTTTGATTCTCAATTGCTGTAAAACATCAGCAAAGAATTCTGTTTCTATTTGGTATGTATTAACTAATTACTTGAAAAAAGATGCTCTTATGCTGAGCATCTTTTTTTGTATATAAGAATTCATCCAATTTTATGATGCCGGATAAAGATAATTCGCTTCAAAACTCAATGGAATTCCCAGCCACCAATAAACTAAAAGAAAAATAGTCCAGGCCACTAAAAAGATAGCCGAAAAAGGTAGCATCATAGATATTAGGGTTCCTATTCCCATACCTTTAACATAGCGCTGGCCAAAGACAACCACTAATGGAAAATAAGGTAAAAGAGGAGTAATAATATTAGACACCGAATCCCCTACTCTATAAGCCGCCTGAGTAAGGTCGGGCGAAATCCCCAATTGCATGAGCATAGGTACAAAAATAGGTGCTATAAGTGCCCATTTGGCCGATGCAGAACCCACCATTAAATTTACAAACGCACTTAAAATTACAATACCAACTATAGTTACCTGCCCCGGCAAATCTAATGCCTGAAGAAAATTAGCTCCTTTTATAGCTATTAAAAGCCCAATATTTGAACGAGAAAAAGCATCTATAAAAAGTGCCACAAAAAAGGCCATAACAATATAATAGCCCATGCTTTCCATAGATTTTGTCATACTCTTTATTAAATCTCCTGAAGATTTATACTTTCCAGATACAAAGCCAAAAACCAATCCGGGAATCAATAGTAATACAAATATTAAGGGAACTATTGCTTTCATTAAAGGTGCATGGAATGAAGTAAGAGATTTAGTCTCGGGATCAACCATTCCGGGACCTCTTAAAGCTGAATCTTCAGGATATGCCCATAGAAACAAACCAACCAATCCGAGAACCATTGCCAGGAACCCCAACCAAAAAGCTTTACTTTCTTTAGCCGAGACCTTTTCCATTTTTGGCATTTGATCTTCATCTCCATCTATTTTCACTTTGGCAAGCCTTGGTTCTACTATTTTATCGGTTATCCACCAACCCACAAGTACTATTAATAAAGTTGAAGCAGAGGTAAAATACCAATTATTTAATGGATTTAAATTAATATTAGGATCCATAATTCTGGCGGCTTCCAAAGTAAAGCTCATAATAAGCGGGTCTATAGCCGAAGGGATAAAATTTGCAGAAAAACCTCCAGACACCCCTGCAAAGGCAGCGGCAATACCAGCTAAAGGATGGCGCCCGGCTGCGTAAAAAATAACACCTCCCAATGGAATTACCAACACATAACCGGCATCTGCAGCGGTATGACTCACAATGGCTATTAAAATAAGCATTGGAGTTAGTAATTTCTTGGGTGTGAAATTTAGTAGCTTTTTAAGGCCAGCATCAATCCAGCCCGAATGTTCTGCCACCCCTACACCCAGCATAGCTACCAAGACTATTCCCAGAGGAGCAAAAAGCACAAAAGTATCTACCATATTGGCAAGAAATTCGGCTAATTGATTTCCGGTAAGTAAATTTTGAACATTAAGGCTATCACCGGTCATTGGATGAGTTTCCCCAAAATCAAAAGGAGATAGAAAAGCCGATAAAACCCATATAAAAATGAGTAAATAAAAAAATAAAATTGCGGGATCTGGTAATTTATTCCCCATCTTTTCAACTAAGTCAAGAGCCTTATTTAACATGCCCTTTTTAGGAGAATTAACTGCGTCTGCCATAATTTAAATTAGATAGAATGTTAATGAAGTGCTAAAATAGAAAATTATTAAAGAAGTATTCAGCAATCCTTAAGTGAAATCATAGAGGAAGCCTTCTTTATACCTTGGCCATTTCTATAACCTGATTTTTGTGCCAAAAATTAATTATAGCCCATTAGCCAAATTAAAAGAATAATGCTTTCTTTTTTTGGAGTTGCTTTACGTAGTTTATTTTTTAGTACAATGCCTTATTGAATCCAAAACAACAATTACATCCGAAACACGATAAACTAAAATACCTCGTTGCAAACCAACGAGGCATTAAATGGATTTTTTTTGTATTTCGAGTCAAGCCCCGGAAGATCCTATACTATCGGGATAAAACTTGGATGGTTCCGTAGAATCCAAGCTAATTAAATATTTCTCTTAAAGGCCCGGGATATCTTTCATCTTCCCATTTTCAGATTTTCCCAATACAACAACCTCTTTACTTTCTTTGTACTCCTCAATTGCTAATAACAATTGTTCCCTGGTGTCCCTTCGAATTTTTATTCCGGTTCGTTGGTTTTTATTGCGGACTTCAATATAATATCCATCTCTTAAATCTTTAGGTTTCGTAGAAGGTCTTCCCATAATTAACGTTTAAATATACTATAGTATTTAATCTTAAAACTGCTTTTTTATCCAAAACAATAAGATAAATCAGGAGATCATTTTTCTTAATTTTATTAGTTTCACCAACCTATAGTGAAAGGCAAAATCTCCTTATTAAAGCTTTTATCAATTTTTAGAATAAAAAAATAATCTCATAATTTTATAATTGGGTAACATACGAAAAAGAAATTATAAAACCTACTACCAAGCTTTCCTCCTACTTATTAAAGCCTTATAAAAGCGATTTATAAGAAATTTTTAACAAATTAGCATCCTTGTCTCTAAAACTCTATACATAGATAAGCTAAAACTAGTCTTGATTATTAACTACCTCTTTATCCATTTCATCCAGCAAGTCTATTAATGTTTCCAGTTTTATAGGTTTTACCACATAATTGTTCACATTATTAAAATGCCTTGCTTTCTCTCTATCGGCTTCATTAATGCTGCTGGTAAGTATATAAATAGTTATTTTAGATTGAATAGGAATGTCTTTAAATTTTTCTAGAAACTGCCAACCATCCCAAATGGGCATATTTAAATCCAGAAGAATCAACTCGGGAAGTATCTCTCCCGAAGTAAAGATAGCTTGAAGCTTATCATAAGCTTCTTTCCCGTTTTGGCAAATCATTATATTTTCAATTCTTCCGGTCATTTCCAGGTATTTCTTAGAAAGGAAAATATGAATTGGATCGTCTTCAATTAAGCAAGCTAAGTTAATTTTTTTCATAAGGTAGTTTTACTATAAATTTTGTTCCTACGTCAACTTTACTTTCAACCTCGATTTTCCCGTTCATAGTTTCAACTTGAGTTTTGGTGAGGAATAAGCCAATTCCGCGTGCGTCTTTATGATCGTGAAAAGTTTTGTACATTTTAAAGAGTCGTTCCCCGTGTAAATTCAAATCTATACCCAAACCATTATCCTCAAAAGTGATATTAATGGTTTGCGCAATATGATCTTTCTTGGCGTCTATATGAATAAAACTTTCTCTATTAGATGATTTATATTTTATTCCGTTGGTTATAAAATTAATAACAATACTCTCAAGATAAGATCTTAAACCATAAATCTCAATATCTTCGGGGATATTTGCCTGAATACTTACATTTTCTGACTCTAATTGTGCATAAACACTCTCAATCATTCTCGAAACTGTGGTTTTTAAGTTTACAAACTGAAAGTTTTGCTGCCCGGATATATTAACCTCAACTATCTCATTTAAATCCTGTATAGTAGTATCTAAATTTCGAGAAGCATTTTTTAAATGGGTAAACGATTCATCTTCATCAAGAAACTTATGTGAATCAAGCAGAAATTCTAACAACAAAGTAATACCACTGGAATGTGATCTTAAGTTGTGTGAAACAATATGGGCAAAATTCTTGAGCCTTTCATTTTGACTTTCTGTAATATTAAAAAGATTTTCAATACGAGCAAGTCTCTCTTCCTTTATTTTTTCATCATGCTTTCTTTCTGAAATATCTTCTACAAAGCTCCATATTCTCTTTTTTCCGGTTGCATCATACGTAAGCACTCCCTTTAACAATACAGGATACCTGGTTCCGTCTTTTTTAATATATTCCTTCTCATAGGGACCATAAAACCCAACTTTATCTAGTTGTTGTATTTGTTCTTTTTCAGAATTTGCATATTCCTCGGGAGTGAGATCCCAATAGCTTAAATTTATAAATTCTTTTTTAGTATAGCCTGTAGGTGCCACTAATTTTGAATTAACCTCCAGGAATTTTCCGGTTTCATAATCGTTCAGCGCAATTCCTAGAGGAGAAAGCTGATATAGTGCATCTAATAAATTTTGGCGATAAAGAGTCTCAAATTCTTTATCCTTTTTTGCTGTAACATCCTGATGTAAGCCATACATTTTAATAGGCCTGTTTCTTGCTCCCCAGGTAAAAACCTTTCCCTGACTGGAAATCCATATCCATTTACCTGTTTGATGCTTAAAACGAAATTCACAACTAAATATCTTTTCATCTCCATTAAAATGATCGTTAAGCCGTTGTTGTACCGTTTCTACATCGTCTGGATGCACCAGGCTCTTCCAAAATTTTATTCCCTTACCTTTAAAATAATCTTGCTGATAGCCTGATAGTTTTTGCCAAACATTGTTGAACTCAAGTTTATCTTTTTTAATGCTCCATTCAAAAGTAGCTGTCTCTGTACCTTTAGTAACGTACTGATACTTCTTTCTCTCTTGTATTAGGCTATCATTTAAGCGTTCTAACTCTAATGTTTTTCGCTTTAGTTCTAAAGATTTCATCACCTGGTTAGAGAGCTTTTTAAGCCGCTCTTGTTGTAAAGCACTTAGTTTTCCGGGTTTACTATCTATAGCACATAAAGTACCAACAGCAAAACCCCGCTCATTGATAAGCGGAACTCCAGAGTAAAAAATTACCGGATTCTCTCCAGTTACAAAAACATTATCTTTAAATCGTTCATCTTTTCTGGCATCTTCTACAATGGTAACTTCCTCTAAATTCGCTATGGTATAATTGCAGAAAGTAAACTCCCGTGGAAATTGCCTTACATCTAAGTCCATCCCATGCGTAGCTTTAATCCATTGTGTATCTTCTGCTATTAGTGAAACAAGGGCGCTTTGGGTTTTGCATATTTCAGCTGCCATGCTACTTAGAAACTTTAAGTCCTCCTCATCAATATTGGTAGATAAATCATAACGGTTTACTTCTTTAACACGTTGGGGATCGTGATTAAACAAAATATCTGTACTCATAAAACATGTAGGGTTTGGGGTATTAGCGCTTGAATATAACGTAAGTTCTACAACTAAACAACTACAAGTTAAAGCACCGTATAAAGTGCATACAACAACAAACTGAAATACAGTATAATGCAAATTTATTTTAGAAAATAAATTAAAGAACAAACAACCTAAAGAAACGAAGGTTTTTCTAAAAATAGTAATGAGACAATTTTTTTAAGCAATAAAGATGAAGAATAATTGACTATAAAAAACAAGATCCAAAAATATTGATGAGTTTTTAAGAGATTTGAAATGAGTTTCTAAAAATTAGATTTTAATAATGGACAAAAAAAACCACCGGATATCCGGTGGTTTTTATAGCTTATTTAAAGTTTAATTACTGTAATCTAGCTTTAAGTGCTTTAGCTTTCTCATCTTCTCCTAATTGGTTGTAGATGTTTATGGCTGTTCTTATAACATTAGTGTTTTCCGGGTCGGCTTCAATCACCTTTTCAAGGTAAGGAACAGCTTGTTTATATATTTTATTTCGTTCTTCTTCAAGCTCCTCATAACGTTTATTGTCTTCCTTACTCATTCCCAGACCGTTCATTTCGTCAATAATACTACGCTCCTTAGCAAGGATAGCAACTACAATATTCATCCTGGCATTGGTCATATCAGGATCTATCTCAAGTGCTTTTTTATAATACTCAATGGCTTTTTCGTTATCTCCCAATTCAGCAGCAGTTACACCAAGGTTGTAGTATATATTTGGATCATTAGGGTTTTTCTTAACCATTTCCTGCATCAACTCATTATACTTTTCTTTATCCCCCATTCGGTAATAAACGTCGGCTTCAGCTTGCAATAGTGCAACATTGTCAGGATTTTCTTCTTTAGCGTCCTTAATGGCAGCAATTGCTTTTTCGTCTTCACCTTCCTGAATGTAAATTAGAGCAATGTTCTTGGCTATCTCTCCCTTTTTAGATGGAATTTTTTGATCTCTAGGATCTTTATATTCACCTGTCTTAAGCATTAACTCTCTCTGTTCTTTATTCATTACCTCTTCCTCACCAGTTTCTACATTAGTGGCAAGATATTCTACACCAGAACCATCAAAACCTAACTCTTTTAATGTTTCATAATATTCTAATGCCGTAGTATAATCTTGCGCATTTAAAGAATTGGCTGCTGCATAATATAAATAAAGAGTATCCTGCTTATTTAACTGGTAACTATAATGTAGCTTGTCTGCTGCATTCTTATAGTTCTCTGTGTTTTGATCGTTAATAGCACTTTGCACCAAAGCATTTCTTACCTGATCAAATCCCTGAACAGCTTCATCACTATTTCCTAAATCCTGAGCCTGTTTAAAAGCTTCGGCGGCGATTTCCAAATCTTCAAGGGAAGCGTTTTCCCCGCTTCCTAAATAAGCCTGACCTTTATAGAGGTAGAACCTTTCCGTCCACTTCTCATTAGCTTCAGAAAGCAATGATTCAGCGGTTTTTAATTGAGTTTTAGCTTCAGCATATTTACCATCATCTATGGCATCACCAGCATCTTTAATTTCACTTTTTTGAGCAACCGCAGCCACTGATAAAAGTGACAAGGCTACAGTAAAAATATTACTTTTCATCTTGTTTTGGTTTTTATTTTAGTTATTCTTCACTATCGTTTACAATAGTTGTGCCATTCGAATTTTCTTCAGTATCTACAGTCTTTTCTGCATCATCCATTAAGTCTACATCATCTTCATCATGCATTACTTTTGCAACAGCAGCTATGGCGTCATTTCCTTTAAGGTTAATTAATCTAACACCCTGGGTTGCACGCCCCATAACTCTAAGATTAGCAACTTCCATTCTTATTACAATGCCAGATTTGTTGATAATCATAATATCCTCTTTATCCGAAACATTTTTAATAGCAACCAGGTTTCCGGTTTTTTCGGTAATAGATATTGTTTTCACACCTTTTCCACCACGGTTGGTTATTCTATAATCTTCCAGACTGGATCTTTTTCCGTATCCATTTTCAGAAACTACAAGAATATCAGAATCGAAATCTTCAACAGAAACCATTCCTACCACTTCATCCTTATCATCGGCCAGAGTAATACCTCTTACTCCTGAAGCGTTTCTTCCCATTGGTCTGGTTTTTCCTTCTTCAAACCTAATAGCCTTACCACTCCTTACGGCAAGCATTACCTGGCTATCACCATTGGTTAATTTTGCTTCTAGCAATTCATCATCTTCCTTAATGGTAATTGCATTAATACCATTGGTTCTAGGCCTTGAATATTGTTCTAAAGAGGTTTTCTTAACCTGGCCTTTCTTAGTGGCCATAATTACATAATGCTTATTGATGTAATCTTCATCTTTAAGATCTTGTGTACATATAAATGCTTTTACACGATCATCGGGGTCTATATTAATAAGGTTTTGAATAGCTCTACCCTTAGATGCTTTACTTCCTTCAGGAATTTCATAAACCCTCATCCAGAAACATTTTCCTTTTTGGGTAAAGAACAGCATATACTGATGATTTGTTCCAGAGAAAAGGTATTCCAGGAAGTCCTCATTTCTTGTATTAGAGCCTTTTTGACCAACTCCACCCCTATTTTGGGTTTTGTATTCGTTTAATGAAGTCCTTTTAATATATCCGGCGTGGGAAATAGTAATTACAACACGCTCATCTGGAATCATATCTTCAATACTTAAATCGCCACCTGAATATTCTATAGTAGAGCGTCTTTCGTCCCCATATTTTTCCTTAATTTCCAGAAGTTCGTCCTTAATTACTTGCATTCTGCGTTCCTTTCGCGCCAGAATGTCTTTAAGGTCTTCAATGGTTTTCATAATTTCATCATACTCGGCACGCAGTTTATCCTGCTCCAGGCCGGTAAGCTGGCGCAAACGCATTTCAACAATTGCTTTTGCCTGTACCTCTGTTAGCTCAAAACGTTCTATTAATTTGTTTCGGGCTTCTTCTGCATTGCTGGAAGAACGTATTAATGCAATAACTTCATCTATATTATCTGAAGCAATAATTAAGCCCTCCAGGATGTGTGCGCGATCTTCGGCTTTTTTAAGTTCAAACTCGGTTCTTCTTACAACCACTTCATGCCTATGCTCTACAAAATGATAAATAATATCTTTAAGATTAAGCATCTCTGGTCTACCGTTTACAAGCGCAATATTATTTACACTAAAAGAAGTTTGTAAAGCAGTATGTTTATAAAGAGTATTTAAAACAATATTAGGAATGGCGTCTCTTTTTAATTGATATACGATTCGCATTCCATTCCTATCAGACTCGTCCCTGATAAGACTAATTCCTTCAATTTTCTTTTCATTAACAAGGTCGGCAGTCTTTTTAATCATATCTGCCTTGTTTACCTGATAAGGGATTTCGGTAACAACAATAAATTCTTTACCATTAATCTCCTCCAGGCTAGACTTGGCTCGCATTACAATACGGCCTCTTCCTGTTTTAAAAGCTTCCCGAACCCCATCGTAACCATAAATTATTCCTCCGGTAGGAAAATCGGGAGCTTTAATATGCTCCATAAGCTCCTCTACCTCTATATCGTGATTATCTATATAGGCAACTGTACCGTCTATTACTTCCGAAATATTATGGGGAGCCATATTAGTTGCCATCCCAACGGCAATACCACTGGCACCATTTACAAGCAAATTGGGAATACGAGTTGGTAGTACAACCGGTTCGTTTATAGAATCATCAAAGTTCAGTTGCGTATCTACCGTTTCTTTATCTATATCGGCAAGCATATCCTCACTAATCTTACGCATCCTGGCCTCGGTATAACGCATTGCTGCAGGGCTGTCACCATCTACAGATCCAAAGTTACCCTGCCCATCTACCAGCATATACCGCATACTCCAATGCTGCGCCATACGTACCATGGTATCGTAAACCGAAGAATCACCATGAGGGTGAAACTTACCTAAAACTTCCCCAACTATCCTGGCAGATTTTTTATAGGAACGATTAGAAAGTACCCCCAGTTCATACATCCCATATAAAACCCGGCGATGCACCGGTTTTAAGCCGTCACGAACATCTGGTAAAGCACGTGACACAATGACCGACATTGAATAATCAATGTAGGCCGATTTCATTTCATCTTCAATATTTATAGGAATAAGCTTTTCTCCTTCAGCCATATTGTAAAATTTAATTTAGTTCACAAATCTAACGTGCCAATTTACATATTTTATAGCAGCTAACCCCCTGTTTGACGTATTGTTTAACCAGATTTTATTAACAAAAATTTAGTGCGCTATCGTTAATAAGTTCCTTATTTTAACCTTTGATTATTGAAAGTAATTTTGTCAATTAGCTAATATCATTGGATTAGGTACAATTTTTGAAATATTTGTACTGAATAAATCATAGAGAGAAAGGAAGATAAAGATGGATGATAATTTTTCACCAAGAGTAAAAGATGTAATCGCGTACAGCAAGGAAGAAGCATTGCGTTTAGGCCACGATTTTATTGGCACTGAACATCTTATGCTTGGCTTGCTTAGAGACGGAGATGGCAAGGCAATAGATATTTTAAATGCCTTAGACATAGACTTAAGTCATTTAAGGCGTAAAGTAGAAATTCTTAGCCCTGCTAATCCTGAATCTACCGTAATTTCTAACGAGAAAAGGAATTTACACCTTACCCGCCAGGCAGAGAGAGCCTTAAAAACAACATTTTTAGAAGCTAAGCTTTTTCAAAGCTCAAATATCAATACAGCGCATTTATTGCTTTGCATATTAAGAAACGAAAACGACCCTACCACTAAACTACTAAATAAGCTAAAAGTAGATTATGATGGCGTTAAAGATCAGTTTAAATATATGACCGCAAGCGATGAAAATGATTTTCAAGACAGCCCAACAGCCGAATCGTTTTCAGATGATGACAGCAATACAGGTGATGCAACAAAAGACAATCCGTTTAGCGGTGGTGGCAGTGGCCCGGGAAAAACTTCTAAAAAATCAAAAACTCCTGTTTTAGATAACTTTGGAAGGGATTTAACCGCCATGGCCGAAAATGATAAGCTCGACCCTGTTGTTGGAAGGGAAAAAGAGATTGAAAGGGTTTCGCAAATTTTAAGCAGAAGAAAGAAAAATAACCCATTATTAATCGGTGAACCCGGGGTAGGTAAATCGGCTATTGCCGAAGGACTGGCACTTAGAATCGTACAGCGAAAAGTTTCCAGAATACTTTTTGACAAACGCGTGGTAACTTTAGATCTTGCCAGTTTAGTAGCAGGAACAAAGTACCGTGGCCAGTTTGAAGAACGCATGAAAGCCGTGATGAACGAGCTTGAAAAGAACGATGACATTATTCTTTTTGTAGATGAAATTCATACCATTGTAGGTGCCGGTGGTGCCACAGGCAGCTTAGATGCGAGCAATATGTTTAAACCTGCGCTGGCTAGGGGAGAAATACAATGCATTGGTGCCACAACTTTAGATGAGTATCGCCAGTATATTGAAAAAGATGGTGCGCTTGAAAGAAGGTTTCAAAAGGTAATTGTAGAACCTACTTCGGTAGAAGAAACCATCGAAATTTTAAATAATATTAAAGACAAATACGAAGAACATCATAACGTTTCCTATACCGACGAGGCTATTGAAGCCTGTGTTAAACTAACTAACAGGTATTTAACCGATCGATTCTTACCAGATAAAGCTATAGATGCTTTAGATGAAGCCGGATCTCGCGTGCATATTACCAATATAGATGTTCCCAAGCAAATTTTAGACCTTGAGCGGAAACTTGAAGAGGTTCGCGCTAATAAAAACTCAGTTGTTAAAAAGCAGAAATATGAAGAAGCTGCCAAGCTTAGGGACGATGAGAAAAATCTTGAAAAAGAGCTTCAGGTAGCACAGGAGAAATGGGAAGAAGAATCTAAAAAGCATAAAGAAACGGTAGATGAAAACAGCGTTGCCGATGTGGTTTCAATGATGACTGGAGTGCCTGTAAACCGTATTGCCCAAACTGAAAGCAATAAATTGGTGGAACTTCCCCATAAAATTAAAGGTAAGGTTATTGGGCAGGATGATGCAGTTAGTAAAGTTGTAAAAGCTATTCAGAGAAACCGTGCAGGACTTAAAGATCCTAATAAACCCATTGGTTCATTCATATTTTTAGGCCAAACAGGGGTAGGTAAAACGCAATTAGCAAAGGTTTTAGCACGGGAATTATTTGATAATGACGATTCTCTTATACGAATAGACATGAGTGAGTATATGGAGAAATTTGCTATCTCCAGGTTAATTGGTGCACCTCCCGGATACGTTGGTTATGAAGAAGGTGGGCAACTAACGGAAAAGGTGCGCAGAAAGCCTTACGCAGTAATTTTGCTGGATGAAGTTGAAAAAGCACACCCAGATGTATTTAACATGCTCCTTCAGGTATTAGATGATGGGTATTTAACCGATAGCCTTGGAAGAAAAATAGATTTCCGAAATACTATTATTATCATGACCTCTAATATTGGAGCAAGAAAATTAAAAGATTTTGGACAGGGAGTAGGATTTGGTACTGCCTCCCAGCGTTCACAAGCCGATGAAAATGCCAAAGGCGTAATTGAAAACGCGCTAAAGAAAGCTTTTGCTCCAGAATTTTTGAACCGAATTGATGATGTAGTAATCTTTAACAGTCTTGAACGAGAAGATATTCATAAAATTATTGATATTGAATTAGTTAAATTATTCAGCAGGATAGGAAGTCTTGGATACAACCTCAGCTTAAGTGATAAAGCCAAAGATTTTATCGCTGAAAAAGGATTTGATAAACAGTATGGCGCAAGACCTTTAAACAGAGCTATTCAAAAATATATTGAAGATGCCCTGGCCGAAGAAATAATTACTTCTAAATTGAAAGAAGGAGACAGTATTTTTATGGATCTGGATGAAGATAAAAATGAATTGACCATAAAAATTGATAAAAAAATTGAAGAGCCGGAATCATAGGTTTTTTAAATATTAATACTTTTTATAGAGGTTATCTGAAGATTTATTTTCAGATAACCTTTTTTTATCAAATTCATTGAAAAATATTAAATTCGCACCCTATTAATCCCTACATTAATGATTACAGAAACTCTGGAATTAGAGTTTGGGCAGGTTCATATCCTGTCAAATATTCTAATCGCCGAATTAAAAGAAGGCGTTCTTTTTAATGCCGAAAACAACGCTAAATTATTAGAAATTGGCAAAGAAGTTTTTCAAAATAAACCTTATGGTTATATCTCACTAAGAAAGAACTCCTATGCAGTAGACCCACTCGTCTATAGGCACTCTGCCCTTGAAAAAAATTTAAAAGCTATTGCAGTGGTGAGTGAAAATGAGCTTATTAAACTGAATGCTAACAATGTAGAACGCCAATTCTACAACGATCCTGATTCTTTTGGGGTATTCGATAGTTTAGACCAGGCCATTAACTGGATACAGTTTAGAATCTAATCAAAAATATTTTCAGTAAAATTAAAATTGTTAAGATATCGCCTGGAAGCTTGTATATGGGGTGCCATAGTTACATCTGTATGTAATACGGGCACCACCTTTCTAAATCCGGCCAAAACTTCACTCAAAATTACTGAGGTTTTTGCCGGTTCTCTAAAGTGCATCGCCTGGGAAGCATTAAAAAGTTCTATAGCCAAAACACTGTTTAGGTTCTCCACCACTTTTAGAAGTTTTGTAGCGCTATTAGCCCCCATACTTACGTGATCTTCCTGCCCATTTGACGAAACAATAGAATCTACACTGGCAGGAACAGCAAGTTGCTTATTTTGGCTTACTATACTCGCAGCCGTATACTGCGGAATCATAAATCCGCTATTCAAACCCGGATTTTCTACTAGAAATGCCGGTAAGCCCCGAAGTCCCGAAACTAGTTGGTAAGTTCTTCTTTCTGAAATATTAGCCAATTCTGCCATCGCAATTGCCAGGTAATCTAACGCAAGTGCCAATGGTTGACCGTGAAAATTCCCCCCTGATATAATCTTATCTTTCTCAATAAATATATTGGGGTTATCGGTAACCGAATTAATCTCGGTTTTAATAGTTTTCCTTACAAAACTTAAGGTATCCTTACTTGCCCCGTGTACTTGTGGTATACATCTAAAACTGTAAGGATCCTGCACATTATCTTTTTCGCTTTTGGCAATTTGGCTATCGTCTAAAAATTTTCGAATCCGTTCAGCCGTTTTAATTTGCCCTCTATGCGGTCTGGCTAGATGCACCAATTCGTCAAATGGTGATAAATTACAATCAAAAGCATCTATAGATATAGAACCAATTAGATCGGCCAGATAAGATAGCTTAAAAGATTTAAGCAATGCATACACCCCATGGGCACTCATAAACTGTGTACCGTTAAGCAAAGCTAAGCCCTCCTTAGATTGTAACTTTAAAGCTTCCCAATTTTGAATTTTTAATAATTCAGACCCGCTTATTATTTTATCTTCAAAATAAACTTCTCCTTCTCCAATTAAAGGCAAGGCCAAATGCGCCAGCGGAGCAAGATCTCCGGAAGCTCCCAACGAACCCTGTTCGTAAACCACCGGTAAAATATCAAGATTGTAAAAATCTATTAGCCTTAAAACGGTTTCTAATGCAACACCCGAATTCCCATAACTTAAAGATTGAATTTTAAGCAAAAGCATTAATCTCACAATATCTTTATTCACTTTATCACCTGTACCGCAAGCGTGAGATTTAACCAAATTCTCCTGGAGCTCGGTTAATTTACCCGAACTTATTTTTACGTTACACAAAGCACCAAAACCGGTATTTATTCCATACACAGGAGTGTCGCTCTCGGTAATTTTTTTGTTTAAGTATATTCGGGACTTCTTAATGTTAGATTCGGCTTCTTCACTAAGTGCCAATTTTTTTCTATTCACCAAAATATCTTCAATTATTTCTAAGTCTAAAATGGCTGAACTGATATAATGATGAGATTGCATAAATTGTGGTTTTAAACACCATGACTTAACCTTAAGCCATTACAGTAGCAATAATAGCTGGCTAAACCCGGTTTTATAAGGATTGTTTATTTAATTATAAAAATAGAAAGTGTATAAAAGTTTTTAACTTCTTACAATTCTCTAAGATCTCTGCCAAAATTCTTATTTCTACTAATGTAATCCAAATTTAAAGCAGAATATTTAAGAATTTTTAAAAATAAAAGACCTAAACATTTATAAATATAACTAGCCTCTTTTCTCATCTTTCATTAAAGCCAAAAAAGCCTGTCCCAGATTATCGTTAATATCACCGGAGAGCATGGCTTCGTAACCAAGCTTTTTCACACAAATATCTCCTGAAAGCCCATGCAAATAAACGCCTAAAATAGCTGCTACCAAAGGTTCATATTTTTGTGACATTAAGCCCGCGATTATTCCTGAAAGCACATCGCCACTCCCGGCGGTAGCCATACCAGGGTTTCCTGAGTTATTGATATAAATATGCTTGCCGCTAAAAACAAAGCTATGGGCGCCTTTTAAAACCAGGATCACTTTATACTTTTTTGTAAAAGTTTCGATCTTTTTCATCTTATCAAAATCATCTTCCCACTCACCTATTAAGCGCTTAAGTTCTTTTGGATGCGGCGTTAAAACCGAGTTTTTAGGAAGCAATGCCAGTAATTCTTTATTTTCAGAAAGCATATTTAAACCGTCAGCGTCAATTAGCATAGAGCTTTTGGTTTGCCCCAACAAAGTTTTAAAAGCTTTCACCGTATTGGCCGATTTTCCTGCCCCCATTCCAAAACAAATAACATCTGGCTCAAAATCTGTTTCAATATTGGTGAGTTCGTGCTCACTTTTATCGGTAATTACCATCGCTTCCGGCAGCGTGGTTTGCAAAATGGTATAGCCGCATTTAGGTGAAAAAATACTGCACAAGCCTGCTCCGGCTCTTAAGCTTGCTCTGGCCGAAAGTGAAATGCTCCCTATTTTACCATAACTTCCACCTACCACAAGACAATGCCCATAGTCTCCTTTATGGGTATTCTTAGAGCGTGCTTTATAAAGTTGTCTTGCCTCACGTTTACCTATTAACTGGGCAAGCGGTTTAACTGCTTTTAAAAAAGTGCGGTCCAATCCAATATCCAAAACCTGTACTTCGCCAGCAAAATGCATTGTTTGCGGTAAATGAAAAACAAGCTTGGGAGTTTGAAAAGTAAGTGTATAATTCGCTTTAATAACTGCAGCATCCTTAGCGGGAGCTTTATCCGGAAACAAGCCCGAAGGCATATCTATTGCCAAACAAAAAGCACCAGACTGATTAATATGTCTCAGTAATTCTGCCAGCCAACCTTCGGCAGGGCGGTTTAAACCAATTCCAAAAATCGCGTCTACCACAAAATCACCCGGGGAAATTTCAGGGAAATCTTCGGCTCTTTTTATAAGGTTTGGCCATGTATTGCTTTCCTTTTTATATCTATCATAATTCACCAGAAAATCATCAGAGCGCTTATCGCTATAATTCACCACATACACGCTCACTTTATAGCCATATTTATGCAGCAAACGCGCAACTACAAGTCCGTCGCCACCATTGTTTCCTATTCCGCAGAAAATTTTAATAGCAATATCCGCACCCTCCAGCCTCTCATGAATTTCACCAAAAACCATACTTGCCGCTCGCTCCATTAAACGCGTACTGGAAATCCCTTCGGTTTCCATAGTAATTTTATCGGCTTCATTTAATTGTGCTGCAGATAATATTTTCATAATTAGATTGCTTGAATTTTACTTTAGATTTATCCCAATACGTATTTATCATGACTGCCTAGGGATAAAGAATCTTTCGACTTAATGATTTTTTGGGCTTGCCACGAGCTTACTTACTGTTATAAAATTACAAATTAAACACAGAAAGCTACTTTTTAAAAGACCAAACTTCAGCCACTGTAAACTAACACATTTAATTTTAAGCAATTGGAAACTAATTTTTCACCATTCATTGTAAGTATATCAGCATTTATTTTTAGTTGCAATAGATGCTTATAAAAGCTACTAATTTATAGTACAATCGTTAGTTTAATTTGTATTTAATGATTCTTCACAAAAACCCCATTTTAATATTATATTCAAACCGAAATCAATAAATTAGCGCAAATTTTAAAGAAAATGAAAGAGATTGCCCTAGCCGCAAGGCATAAAGAACTTAATGCCAAGATGATACCTTTTGCCGGTTACAATATGCCGGTTTCTTATGAAGGTGTGAATATTGAACATCAAAATGTTCGAGAAAATTTAGGTGTTTTTGATGTGTCACACATGGGAGAATTTCTCATTACCGGGGAGCACGCTTTAGAGCTTATTCAAAAAGTAACTACTAATGATGCATCAAAATTGGTAGATGGGAAAGCACAATACACTGTAATGCCCAACGAAAAAGGCGGGATTGTAGACGATTTAATTATTTATAGAATTAATGCCGAAAAGTATTTACTGGTAGTAAACGCTTCAAATATAGATAAAGACTGGAACTGGATTGCGCAACATAACACGATGGATGCTACTATGCGTGATATTTCAGACGAGTTTTCCCTACTGGCTATCCAGGGCCCAAAAGCCGCCGAAGCCATGCAAAAACTCACTGATGTAGATCTTAGCAATATGAAGTTCTACACTTTTGAAGTTGCCGAGTTTGCCGGAATTGACAAGGTAATTATTTCGGCTACGGGCTATACCGGTAGCGGCGGATTTGAAATTTATTTTAAAAATGAAGATGCCGAGCAAATTTGGGATCGCGTAATGGAAGCCGGAAAAGATTTTGGAATAAAACCAATTGGACTTGCCGCGCGTGATACTTTAAGGTTAGAGATGGGCTTTTGTCTTTATGGAAACGATATAGATGAAACTACCTCCCCTATTGAGGCAAAATTAGGATGGGTCACTAAATTTACCAAAGACTTTATTAGTGCTGAAATCTTAAAAAAAGAAAAGGAAGAAGGGCCAAAACGCAAGCTAATAGCTTTTGAATTGGAAGAACGCGGAATACCACGCCAGGGTTACGAAATTGAAGATGAAAATGGCAAGGTTATTGGCAAAGTAACATCTGGGACAATGTCACCTTCACTGGAAAAAGGAATTGGTTTAGGTTATGTAACTACCGAACTTGCTAAATTTGGCAACAAGATTTTTATAAAAGTCAGAAAAAAATCCATTCCTGCCGTACAGGTGAAATTACCCTTTTATAAAGGCTAATTTTTTTGGAACGAATATTAATTTTAGGAGCAAGCGGCTTTATAGGCAATGCCTTATATAAAGAGCTATGCTCCTTTTTTGATACACACGGCACCTACCATACACCCAACACAGGATTTGAAGAAAACCATCAGTTTCATCAATACGATATGGAAACTGAAAACATTGAAATCCTCCTGCAAAACTTAAAACCTACGGTAATAATTTCTGCCGTTCGGGGGAGCTTCGATGCTCAAATTAATACACATTTCGAGATTATAAATTACATCTTAACCCATCATTGTAAACTCTTATTTATCTCGTCGGCAAACGTATTTGATGCATTTACCAACTTCCCATCTTACGAATATGATAAAACCCTTTCGCAAAGTATCTATGGTAGGTTTAAAATTAAGATTGAAAATGCCTTATTAAGATTGCCTAACCATAAATACAATATTTTACGCCTCCCTATGGTGTTTGGGCATAATTCCCCACGTTTAAAATTAATTAAGTCGCAAATTGAATTTGGGCAGGCCCTGGAGGTTTTTCCCAATGTTGTTATTAATGTTACCGAAATTAAAAAACTAACCCAGCAAATACACTATATCATCAATAGAAAAAGACAGGGTGTTTTTCATTTGGGCAGCTCAGATTTAGTACATCAAAAAGATTTTATCGAAGAGGTTTGCGAGGTATTGGGGTATAAAAATTTAGTTTTCAAAAACATTTACAACTCTAATTTCGATAGGTTTTTAGCCGTTTTACCTAAAGAGAATTTACTTCCTGAAAATTTACAGGTTTCGGTACATCAAGTTGCTAAAGCTTCTGTAAAGCAATAGGTGTTAATCTTGTACTAAAAATAATTTAGATTAAAAATTCAGGTTTTAGTTGCTTAAATTTAAAGATGAATCATAAAAATAACTCTCATGACTAAACTAAGTGAAGAAGAAATCAACAAAAAACTGAAAAATCTTGAGGGTTGGGTTTACAATAATAACGCAATTCATACCTCTTTTCAGTTTGCAAATTTTAAAGAGGCATTTACGGTAATGACGCGAATAGCCTTTGAAGCTGAAGCACAACAACACCATCCTAATTGGGGCAATGTGTATAACGAATTAGAAATTTCGCTCACATCCCATGATGCCAACGGTGTTACCGAGAAAGATTTTAAACTGGCAAAAGCTATTGAAGAAATCGTAGAAGCATCAGCCTAAACACAGAAAAAAGTACATTAAAATTTAAAGCTTTCATTTTTTAAATTGAATTGGAAGCTTTTTTTTTATTTTTGTCTCAATTTTTTATTCAGAATAAATGGGAAGAGCATTTGAATTTAGAAAGGCACGTAAAATGAAACGTTGGTCTGCAATGGCCAAAGCCTTTACCCGCATTGGAAAAGATATTGTGATGGCCGTTAAAGAAGGCGGCCCTGATCCTGATACCAATGCTAAACTAAGGGCAGTTATCCAAAACGCGAAAAGTGTAAATATGCCC
The DNA here is from genome assembly GCF_016236975.1 of Salegentibacter maritimus. NCBI lineage: Bacteria > Pseudomonadati > Bacteroidota > Flavobacteriia > Flavobacteriales > Flavobacteriaceae > Salegentibacter > Salegentibacter maritimus. The sequence goes on along the minus strand of NZ_JAEHNY010000005.1, from coordinate 247,088 downwards.
AAGGATAATATTGAACGTGCCATTAAAAGGGCAAGTGATAAAAACCAGGGGGATTATAAAATAGTACTTTTTGAAGGTTATGCACCGCACGGAATCGCTGTATTGGTGGAAACTGCCACAGATAATAACAATCGTACCGTAGCCAATGTTAGATCGCATTTTAATAAATGTGACGGAAACCTGGGAACTTCAGGATCGGTTGAATTTATGTTTGATCACACCTGCAATTTCAGATTAAACCCAGAAAGTTTGGATGTGGAAGAACTGGAGCTGGAATTTATAGATTTTGGGGCCGAAGAAGTTTTTAAAGATGAAGACGGCATACATATTTATGCCCCTTTCGAATATTTTGGGGCCATTCAGAAAGAATTGGAAAACCGGGATATAGAAATTCTTTCTTCAGGATTTGAAAGAATTCCACAAGTTACAAAACCGCTTTCCCCGGAAGAAGCTGCCGATGTAGAGAAATTATTGGAAAAACTGGAAGAAGATGATGATGTACAAAATGTATATCACACCATGGAAGAAACCGAAGCTTAATCGCTTCAACCAATAGATATAAAAAAGCTGTTTGGAAGTAAACTACCTCGGGGCAAGCCCACGAGGCATTCGTTGGAAACATTTTTTTAATTTCGAGGCAAGCCTCGGGGTATTACACCCTTTGGCGGTGCCAATAAATTTCTAAAACCGTCATTCTGAATTTATTTCAGAATCTAATATGTGGATAATTAAAATATGTTAAACCCTGAAACAAGTTCAGGGTGACGAGTATAATAATTAAAACTCCTAAACAGCTTTTTATTTTAATGCTCTCCCCTATCGTGTTTGGTAGGTTCGCCTTTTCTCCGTTTCTTTTCTTCTTGTAAAAGTGAAAGCTCACGACCCGTTTGGCCTTTCACAGAAGTATTTTCCTGCGCTCTTCTTAATAAATAAGGTACTACATCCCTTACAGGGCCAAAAGGTAATAGTTTTGCAGAATTATAGCCCTTTTTAGCCAGGTTATAACTAATATGATCACTCATACCATACAACTGACTAAACCAAATACGCTTATCGTTAAAGGGCAGGCCTTTATCTTCCATACTCTGCAAAGCCAAATAGTTACTAACCTCGTTATGGGTTCCAATAAACAAGTGGATATCATCAAGATTAGCTAAACAATAAGACATGACACTGTTAAAGTTAACATCGGTAGCCTCTTTATTTTCGCAAATTGGTGAAGTATATCCATATTTCTTCGCGCGTGCATTCTCTTTTTCCATATAAGCACCCCGCACAATTTTTGCCCCAATTTTAAAGCCCTCTTTTTTGGCCTTTTCATGTAGGTTTTTCACATACTCCAATCTGTCCCAACGGTAACACTGGAAGGTGTTATAAATAAGAATCTTATCTTTATTATATTTCTTCATCATGTCTTCCATCAGTTCGTCGGCAGCAAGTTGCATCCAACTTTCCTCGGCATCAGCGTATAATCGTACATTGTTTTCGTAAGCACATTTGCATAATGTATCCACTCTTTCCTTCACCCGTTCCCATTCTTGCTTTTCATCTTCGCTTAAATTAACGCGCTCGGTAATTTTCTCCCAGATAGCAAACCTTCCAATCCCGGTTGGTTTAAATAAAGAAAAAGGCAATTCTTCACTTTTAGCCGCAAACTTTATTAGTTTCATCTTTTTGTTTAATGCGGCATCAAACTGTTCATCGGTTTCTTTTCCCTCTACCGAATAATCCAGAATACTATGCAACTTCTTAGAATACATCTCTTTGATAAGCGGCTTACAATCTTCTTCGGTAATCCCCCCACAAAACTGTTCAAAAATGGTTTTTTTAATTATACCTTCTACCGGTAAATGTAGTTTCAATGAAAACTTAGTTAACCAGGAACCCGCATCTACCAACGTTTTCCTATTCATCATGCTAAACAAAAATATAGCACGGTCCAGCTCTAAATCAGATTTCAACTTAAAAGCTGTTTTTGTATCGTTAAAGATTTTTCTCTTGATCATGGGCGTATCTTAATGGTAGCAAATATAATTATTGAAGTTTGATTTTATTATGAATATTTCTGCTTATTTTCGAAGCCATATTTTAAATACTAAAAACGTTAAAAACTATGTCCCATAGTGCAGCAAATAAAGGTCCGGTATACTTCCAGGAAGATGGTTTTATTAAATTAAATACTTTTTTAAAAGAAGAAAACCCTTCAAAAATTTTTCTTTTGGTAGATAATAATACACACCGGGATTGCCTGGCCTTTTTTTCAGAAAAAATAGAATTTCAGGAAGCTATTGAAATTTTAGAAATTGAAGCGGGAGAAATAAATAAAAATCTGGAAACCTGTTCGGGACTATGGAATGCATTGTCTGATTTAGATGCCGATCGTAAAAGCCTTATGATTAACCTTGGCGGTGGCGTGGTAACCGATTTAGGTGGTTTTGTGGCTTCTACCTTTAAAAGAGGCATAAGCTATATAAATGTTCCCACCAGCCTACTGGCTATGGTAGACGCTTCTGTAGGGGGTAAAACCGGGGTTGATTTGGGTAATCTTAAAAATCAAATTGGCGTAATTAATCATGCTGAAATGGTGCTAATTGATCCTACATTTCTAGGTACCCTACCACAAACGGAAATGCGAAGCGGACTGGCAGAAATTTTAAAACACGCTTTAATTAGTAGCGAAGATTATTGGAATAAAGTGACTAATCTAAGTGGGCTTACGCTAGAGGATCTCGATGGCATAATTAAAGAATCGGTAGAAATTAAAGCAAAAGTAGTTACTGAAGACCCCGAAGAGAATGGCCTACGCAAAACATTAAATTATGGGCATACCCTGGGGCACGCTATAGAGTCTTACTTTTTAACCCATCCTGAAAAAACAACATTGCTTCATGGTGAAGCCATTGCCATTGGAATGATTTTAGCCACCTACCTATCTAAAGAACTTCAGGAGTTCCCGGAAGATAAATTAAAAGAAATTAGCCTTAAGATTCTAGACATTTATGATAGAGTTGAATTTTCTAAAGAAGACATTCAAAAGATCATAGATTTAATGAAATATGACAAGAAGAATTCTCATGGAAATATAAATTTTGTTCTCTTAAAAGATATTGGAAACACAGTGATAGACTGTAAAGTGCCCAACGAGTTAATTTGGAATGCTTTTGAATATTACCAAAAAGCTTGATTTATTACTTAAAAATGTTATTTTTAATATACTAACTACATCCTCATAAACACTTATTTATGAAACGAATTATTGTTGATTACAAAAAACTAACTCCAGAAATACTTGGACTCCTGGTAGAAAAGTACCCTGATGGTTATGACGACGACCATATAATTTCATTTAAAAATGCAAAAAATGAAACTATTGAAGCGGTTGAAGTAAAAACCGAAGATTCTATTTACCTGGTAAAAGTAAGTACACGCCTGGAAAATACTATGGCCAAGTTTGATGAAGACGATTATGACGATTCAGATTACAATGAACCCATTGTGGAAATTCCGGAAAAAAACGATGACGATGATGACGAGAAATAATCACTTTTTCTTATTCTAATAAGTTAAAAAACAAAAGAGGTTGTCTGAAAAGTCAACCTCTTTTGTTTTTTAGTTAGACTTTTGCAATAGACTCATGGAGATTCCTAAAATTTATAGCATAAAAAAAGTCTCTCATTAAAAAATGAAAGACTTTTAAACTTTGATTAGTCGGGGTGGCAGGATTCGAACCTGCGGCCTCCTGCTCCCAAAGCAGGCGCGATAACCGGGCTACGCTACACCCCGAATGGTGTAAAGTTGTAGTGTAGTTTTTCTCGAGCGAAGTCGAAAGACTACACCCCTAAACTCAATAGCTATTGCTATCCTAAACTTCAAAATTTCAACCTGCAGCGTTTATTATCCTGCAAAGCGGGTGCAAATATAAGAAAACTTATCACTCTACAAGAAAAAGTTTAGATTTTTTATATCTTAGTTAAAAACTTGCTCATAGTGCAAGCTAAGCCAAACACAAAAATATGATGAAACGAACTTTATTATTAGTAGGTCTAACCTTTGCATTTTTCGCCTGCGGGGAAAATCAAAAATCAGATGAAAAAGCTGTGGTAGAAGAAAAAACAGAAACCACTGAACAAGAGAGTAACCCGGTTCCCGAAAAACAGCCGGAAGCAGTTTCTCCCGATAAAGAATATGAGCATGAGGTAGTAATTGGAGATATGTCCATTCCCTGGGGCTTCGACTTCCTGCCAGATGGGAGCATCCTTGTTACCGAAAAAGGTGGAGATTTATACCATTTTAAAAACGGAGAAAAAACAGAAATTTCCGGAGTTCCCGAAATATACAACCAGGGACAGGGCGGCTTATTGGATATTGCCCTTCACCCCGATTTTGAAAGTAATAAGTGGGTATATATCAGCTATTCGTCTGAGTCAGGCGATGGTGAAGGCGGAAACACAGCCTTAATTCGTGCTAAGCTGGAAAATAATCAACTAACCAATCGCGAAGATCTTTATAAAGGAAAACCCAATTCTACCAAAGGACAGCACTTTGGCTCAAGGATAGTCTTTGACAATGAAGGTCACTTATTTTTTACCATTGGAGATAGAGGAAACAGAGATGTAAATCCGCAGGATATTACCAGAGATGGTGGGAAAGTATACCGACTTAATTTAGACGGAAGCATTCCTTCAGACAATCCTTTTGTGGGAGAAGAAAATGCCAAAGAAGCGATTTACTCGTATGGACATAGAAATCCGCAGGGAATGATCTTTAACAAAGAAACCGGAGAAGTATGGGTAAACGAGCACGGCCCAAAAGGCGGCGATGAAATAAACGTAGTAAAAGCCGGAAAAAACTATGGCTGGCCTGTAGTTACCTATGGCGAAAATTATGATGGCACCACTATTACCGAAGAAAGAACAGGGCCTAAATTCCAAAATCCGCTTACTTACTGGATTCCCTCTATTGCACCCAGCGGATTTGAAAAAGTTACTTCAGATAAATATCCAGAGCTAAAAGAAAACCTCTTAATAGGCTCTCTTAAATTTCAATACCTGGAACACATGGCTTTAGAGAATCAAAAAGTAGTTAAAAGAGAGAAATTACTGGAAGGTCTTGGAAGAATACGCGATGTTCAACAGGGGCCTGATGGGTTTATTTATGTTGCAGCCGAAGGAACAGGGATAGTGAAAATGCTACCTCTTGAAGAAACAGAATAGGTTGTTTCGTGACTAGCCCAAGCTCACATTAATCCAGGTTCTTTTACTCAAAAAAATCCTAAGACCGGGCTTAGAATTAAAAAACCATATTTATTTTTAGTTTGGGGCAAATGTTTAAATTTGCCCCAAACTTTTTTAGATGCTCATTATAGGGATTACAGGTGGAACCGGCAGCGGAAAAACTACGGTAGTAAGGCAAATTATAGACGAATTAAAAAATGAAGAAGTAGATGTTATTTCTCAAGATTCCTACTATAAAGATCTTAGCCATTTAGCCAAAGAGGAAAGGGTAAAAACCAATTTTGATCATCCAAAATCTATAGATTTTGACCTCCTGGTAGAACACCTAAAAGAACTAAAAGCGGGTAACACCATTCAGCAACCTGTTTATTCGTTTAAAGAGCATAACCGCACCAAAGAGACCCTGGAAACCCAACCTAGAAAAGTAGTAATTGTTGAAGGTATTTTAATTTTTGCTCATCCCGATATTAGAGAGATGTTCGATATTAAAATCTATGTTCACGCCGATAGTGATGAGCGGTTAATTCGCCGACTGAAACGAGATATTTCTGAACGTGGGCGCGACTTAGATGAAGTTTTATGGCGTTATCAAACTACACTAAAACCCATGCACCAGCAATTTATAGAGCCTACCAAAGAATTTGCCGATCTTATTATTCCTACCAATAAATATAATAGCGTTGCCGTTAATATTGTACAAACCATAATCAAGGAACGCTTAACCTAATTTTGTATCTTTATTCCAGAAAGCTGGAAAACCTTACAACCTGCCAGGTAAAGGCATAATCTTAATTAGTTACTGAATTTAAAAGATTTGAATTTAAAAGCTTTAAAAAACAAAAAATGGTTCAAAATTATGAGCAATAAGTATGTTTTGCTTATACTCATTTTTGGAGGCTGGATGCTTTTTTTAGATAGCAACTCCTGGTTAGTTCACAATGAACTCAACCAGGAAATAAACGAACTTGAAGAAAACAGGCAGTATTATAAAAATGAAATTGCTAAAGATAAAGCAACCATAGAACAACTTCAGGATTCAGTTGAAATGGAAAAATTTGCCAGGCAGCAGTACTATATGAAACGTCCAAATGAAGAAATATTTATAATTGAATACGACACTATTCAGGAGTAAACTACCTCGGGGCAAACCCACGAGGCATTCGTTGCAAACAATTTTTTAATTTCGAGGCAAGCCTCGGGGTATTACACCCTTTGGCGGTGCCAATAAAACAGATTTAATTTTCAGAAAAACCACAGCATGAAAGATTCTCTATTTCAGGAATTTAATGAAGTTTCTGCAAAAGAATGGAAGCAAAAAATACAGTTTGATTTAAAGGGGGCCGATTATAACGAGAAACTCGTATACAAATCACTTGATGGAATTCATATCAAACCTTTTTATTGCGCTGAAGATATTCAGGAAAGTGTAAAGACACCTTCACCCAAAAACTGGAATATTTGCGAACGCCTTTATGTAGTTTCTGCAGAAAAAAGCAACAACCGGGCCCGGGAAATCTTAACAAAAGGTACCGAAAGTCTTTGGTTTATTATTCCGAATGAAGAAATTGCTATTGAGGTTTTACTAAAGGAAATTAGCCTTGAAAATACACCTATTTATTTTAGCTTCAACTTTTTTTCTGAAGCATATTTCAAACGTTTGCGAAACTTTTTAAAAGACAAAAAGAATCAGGTTTTTCTTCAGCTAGATATTGTAGGAAACCTGGCCCGTTCCGGAAATTGGCATCAAAGTTTTCAAAAAAATTACGAAAGTTTGGAGCACATCTTCAGCTATTCAAAAGATTTTAAATCGGTAATAAGTATAGATACTACCTTATATCAAAATGCCGGTGCTACTATTCCGCAGCAATTGGCCTATGCCCTGGCCCACGTAAACGAATATTTGAACCCTTTTCAGGAAAATCTAAATTTAAAAGGATTTCAACCGCAATTTTTAACGGCTTCAGGCCCAAATTATTTTTTTGAAATCGCTAAACTAAAAGCTTTAAGATGGCTTTATGCCACTTTAGCTTCCGAATATAAAATTCCGGAAAACTGTCATATCCTGGCACAACCCACCAAAAGAAATAAAACGCTGTACGACTTTAATGTAAATCTTCTTAGAACCACTACCGAAAGTATGAGTGCAGTGCTAGGAGGTGCCAATGCGATTTATAATATTCCTTATGATGCCATTTATCATAAAAATAATGAGTTTGGAGACCGAATAGCCCGAAATCAATTATTGGTAATGAAACATGAGGCCTATCTCAATAAAGTTGCCAATGCTGCCGAAGGGGCTTACTATATAGAAAGCCTCACCAAACAGTTTGCAGAAATGGCACTGGACATTTTTAAGGAAATTGAAAAGAACGGTGGATTTTTAAAACAATTAAAAGAAGGCATTATTCAGCGAAAAATTAAAGAAAGTGCTAAAAAAGAACAGGAACAATTTGATAAGGGAGAATTGGTCTTAATAGGTACCAATAAATTCGAAAATACCCAGGACAGTATGAAAGATGAACTGGAATTATATCCTTTTTTAAAGCAAAATCCGCGTAAAACTTTAATTGAACCTATCCTGGAAAGAAGATTAAGTGAGCAAATTGAGCAGGAAAGAATAAACAAGGAAAAGGCCGAATAATTAAAAAAAGAGCAATGCAAAGAAAAGAGCTTCAACATATAAAACTTAGAGTGCCAGCACCTGGAAATGAGCAAAAGGAAGATAAAAACAACACCTATAAAACCCCGGAAGAAATAAATTTGCAGCCTTCTTATTCAAAAGAAGATATTAAAGGCTTAAACCATTTAAATTTTGCAGCAGGTATTCCACCCTATTTACGAGGACCATACAGCACAATGTATGTGAGCCGGCCCTGGACTATTCGCCAATATGCCGGATTTTCTACTGCCGAGGAAAGCAATGCTTTTTACCGAAGAAACCTTGCTGCGGGACAAAAAGGATTATCGGTGGCTTTTGATTTGCCCACCCACCGCGGTTATGATAGCGATCACGAACGTGTGGTTGGCGATGTTGGTAAAGCCGGGGTAGCCATAGACTCTGTTGAGGATATGAAGATACTTTTTGATCAAATTCCACTAGACAAAATGTCGGTCTCCATGACGATGAACGGCGCAGTTTTACCCATTTTAGCCTTTTATATTGTAGCTGCCGAAGAACAGGGCGTAAAACCAGAACAGCTTTCAGGAACCATACAAAATGATATTTTAAAGGAGTTTATGGTTAGAAATACTTATATCTATCCCCCTACTCCTTCTATGAAAATTATTTCAGATATTTTTGAATACACTTCTCAAAATATGCCGAAATTCAATAGTATTAGTATTTCTGGCTACCATATGCAGGAGGCCGGTGCTACTTGTGATATTGAACTCGCCTATACGTTGGCCGACGGGTTGGAATATATTCGAAAAGGCCTGGAAGCAGGTATGGATATAGATAGTTTTGCCCCCAGACTTTCCTTTTTTTGGGGGATTGGAATGAACCACTTTATGGAAATCGCCAAAATGCGCGCAGCAAGAATGCTTTGGGCAAAACTTGTAAAACAATTCAATCCTAAAAACCCTAAATCGCTTTCACTTAGAACGCATTCGCAAACCAGCGGCTGGAGTTTAACCGAACAGGATCCTTTTAATAATGTTGCTAGAACTTGCATTGAAGCCGCAGCAGCAGCTTTCGGAGGAACCCAAAGCTTACACACCAATGCTTTAGATGAAGCCATTGCCCTACCAACCGATTTTTCTGCTAGAATAGCCAGAAACACGCAGTTACACCTTCAACAGGAAACAAAAATTACCAAAACAGTAGATCCCTGGGCGGGTAGCTATTATGTTGAAAAACTTACTGATGAAATCGCTGAAAAAGCCTGGAAATTAATAGAAGAAGTTGAAGAATTGGGCGGAATGACCAAAGCCATTGAAGCAGGAATTCCGAAAATGCGCATTGAAGAAGCTGCGGCTAAAAAGCAAGCCAGGATAGACAGCGAAACAGATATTATTGTTGGCACCAATAAATACCGTCTTGACAAAGAAGATGAACTGGTTACTTTAGAGGTAGATAACCAAACCGTAAGAAAACAACAGATAGCACGCCTTGAAAAAATAAAAAAAGAAAGAGATAACAAAAGGTGTACTGATGCACTAAATGACCTAACTGAATGCGCCAAAAAAGAAAATGGAAATTTGCTTAGCTTAGCAGTAGAAGCGGCAAGACATCGAGCTACTTTAGGTGAAATTAGCGATGCGCTAGAAGAGGTGTATGGTAGGCATAAAGCAAAAGTACAAACCTTTAGCGGTGTATATTCTAAAGAGATGAAAGAAAACACTTCGTTTAAAAAGGCCAGGGAACTGGCCAATAAATTTGCGGAACAGGACGGGAGAAGACCCAGAATTTTAATCGCAAAAATGGGTCAGGATGGTCACGATCGTGGTGCAAAAGTAGTAGCCACCGGTTATGCCGATCTTGGCTTTGATGTAGATATTGGGCCACTGTTTCAAACCCCAAAAGAAGCAGCGAAACAAGCTGTGGAGAACGATGTGCATATACTTGGAGTTTCCTCTCTGGCAGCCGGGCATAAAACCCTGGTGCCACAGGTTTTGGAAGAACTAAAAAACCTGGGGAGAGAAGATATTATGGTAATTGTAGGTGGAGTAATTCCATCTCAGGATTATCAATATTTATTTGATGCCGGTGCCGTGGCCGTTTTCGGGCCTGGAACAAAGATTAGTGATGCGGCTATTCAACTTTTAGAAATTTTAATTGAAGAGTAAAATAAGTAAAACCGACAACTCAAAACTCATAACTGAAAAACCGATAACCGATAACTAAAAAAATTATGGATTTTAATAAAAAAATGCTCCGGGACGATGCTTTAAAAGGTAAAACTATAATTGTAACCGGGGGAGGTAGTGGTCTTGGAAAAGCAATGACCAAATACTTTATGGAACTTGGCGCAAGTGTTGCCATTACCTCAAGAAACCTTGAAAAACTTCAAAATACCGCCAAACAACTTGAAGAGGAAACAGGTGGCAAATGCCTTGCTGTGCAATGCGATGTTAGGCATTATGAGCAGGTGGAGAATATGCGAGACGAAGTTTTAAAAGAATTTGGAAGCGTGGATGTGTTGCTAAACAATGCCGCAGGGAATTTTATTTCCCCAACCGAAAGGTTAAGTGCCAACGCTTTTGATACAATTATTGATATTGTAGTTAAAGGAAGTAAAAATTGTACTATGGCCCTTGGAAAACATTGGATAGATGCAAAGCAAAAAGACAAAACGGTACTTAATATTGTTACCACCTATGCTTGGACCGGTTCTGCCTATGTTGTACCAAGTGCCACGGCAAAAGCCGGAGTATTGGCCATGACGCGTTCTTTGGCCGTAGAATGGGCAAAATATGGGATTAGGTTTAATGCCATTGCCCCCGGCCCCTTCCCTACCAAAGGGGCCTGGGACAGATTACTGCCCGGTGATTTAAAAGATAAGTTTGATCTCTCTAAAAAAGTACCACTAAAACGTGTTGGAGAACACCAGGAGTTGGCAAACCTTGCTGCTTATTTGGTTTCAGATTTTTCAGCTTATGTAAATGGCGAGGTAATTACCATAGACGGAGGCGAATGGCTTAAAGGTGCCGGACAATTTAATTTACTGGAAGCAATTCCGGAGGAAATGTGGGATCAATTAGAGGCCATGATAAAGGCTAAAAAGGGAAGTTAAGCCTTGTTGTTACAACCCTTACTTCAACTAAACATATATAATTTAAAACCGATTGTTAAGCTTTTATGGCAATAATCGGTTTTTTATGTATAAGCTGTTAACAAAATCATTTTATAAACCTGTAATAAATTGTATTTTTACCCTTCAAAAATCATAAAGACTTAATGGGTAAAATCATTGCTATTGCAAACCAAAAGGGAGGAGTGGGCAAAACCACTACCTCGGTAAACCTGGCCGCTGCGCTTGGAGTACTTGAAAAAAAAGTATTGTTAATAGATGCAGACCCACAGGCCAATGCAACTTCCGGATTGGGAATTGACGTGGAAGAGGTTCAGTTGGGTACCTATCAGCTTTTCGAAAATTCAATAGCTCCTAAAGAATGTATTCAAAAAACAAGCTCTCCAAACCTGGATATTATCCCTGCACATATAGACCTTGTTGCCATTGAAATTGAATTGGTAGATCAGGATGCAAGGGAATCTATGCTAAAAGAGGCGATTACTCCATTAAAAGAGCTTTACGATTTTATACTCATTGATTGTGCCCCTTCCCTGGGCCTATTAACCCTAAATGCCTTAACCGCTTCAGATGCTGTGGTTATCCCAATACAATGTGAGTATTTTGCCTTAGAAGGTTTAGGAAAATTACTAAACACGATTAAAAGTGTTCAAAAAATCCATAACAATAAATTAGATATTGAAGGCCTGCTACTCACTATGTACGATTCTCGTTTAAGATTATCCAACCAGGTAGTAGAAGAAGTACAGAAGCATTTTGGCGAGATGGTTTTTGATACAATCATTCAAAGAAATGTGCGTTTAAGTGAAGCCCCAAGTTATGGTGAAAGCATTATTAATTATGATGCGGGCAGCAAAGGAGCCAGTAATTATTTAAGCCTGGCACATGAAATTATAAAGAAAAACTCGTAGAAGATGGCGAAGGCGACCAAAAAACAAGCTTTAGGACGTGGACTTTCGGCTTTACTGAAAGATCCGCAAAACGATATACAATCGGCAGAAGACAAAAACGCCGATAAGCTGGTAGGGCATATTGTAGAATTGGATTTAAAATCTATAGAAGTAAATCCATTTCAACCCAGAACCAGTTTTAACGAAGATAGCCTTAAAGAATTGGCTACTTCCATAAACGAACTTGGTGTAATTCAACCAATTACAGTAAGAAAACTGGATTTCGACAAATACCAGCTAGTTTCGGGAGAAAGACGTTACAGGGCTTCAAAATTGGTAGGGCTAAAAACTATTCCTGCCTATATAAGAATTGCCAACGACCAGGAATCTTTAGAAATGGCCCTGGTTGAAAATATTCAGCGCCAGGACCTGGATCCCATTGAAATTTCGCTATCCTACCAACGATTAATAGACGAAATAAACCTTACTCAAGAGCAATTAAGTGAACGCATTGGGAAAAATAGGTCTACTATTGCCAACTACTTACGGCTTTTAAAGTTAGACCCAATTATTCAAACGGGCATGCGAGATGGTTTTATGAGTATGGGGCACGGCCGCGCACTTATTAATGTTAGCGATCCGCAAAAACAATTGGAGATTTACGAAAAAATTCTTCAAAAATCCTTATCGGTTAGGGAAACTGAGCAATTGGTACGAGAAGTAAACGAAGGTTCAAAAGCTTCTAAAACTGCCAGGAAAACAGCTGCAGTTCCTACCTCCTATAAAAAAGGAATCAAAGAGTTTTCAGAGTATTTAGGTACAAAAGTAGATGTAAAAGTGACTAAAAAAGGTTCGGGAAAACTCAGTATTCCTTTTTCTTCCGAAGAAGATTTTATTCGCTTAAAAAAACTTATTCAGGGTGAAGACTAATCGGGTTTTATCAGTTCTATTTTTCTTGTTGTTCGTTTGTAAACTTACAGCACAAAAAGACTCTTTAAGCCTTGAAAATACTGAAATAAAGGATAGTATTTCAAAAGAAAAAGACTATAAACCTTATAATGCCCTGGCACCGGCCAAAGCAGCATTTTATTCAGCGATTTTACCCGGATTAGGGCAAGCCTACAATGGTCGTTACTGGAAAATACCTATTGCCTATGCGGGACTTGGAGTTGGTGTTTATTTTTACATTAACAACGATAAGGAATGGAACCGTTACCGCGATGCCTACAAGGATCGACTTGCCGGAAGAGAGGATGAATTTGGAGATAGAATTAGTACCGAAGCTCTTGTTAGGGCCCAGGAATTCTATAGGCGGAATAAAGAAATTTCATTATTGGTAATTGCAGGGGTGTATGTTTTAAACATAATAGATGCCAATGTAGATGCACACTTACAACAATTTAATGTTAGTGAAGACCTAAGTCTAAAACCCAACATGCAATACGATAACTTTACAGGAAAGTCTAAATACGGAATCTCCTTAAATTTTAAATTTTAAATAAATAGCTTTAAAAAATACAAATGAAAATAGCACTATTAGGATACGGAAAAATGGGTAAGACCATAGAGGAAATAGCAGTAAATCGTGGTCACGAAATTGTTTTAAAGCTGGAAGATGATATCGACAATTTTGAGCTGGATAAAATGGATATAGATGTTGCTATAGATTTTAGTATTCCTAAAGCCGCCTTTAAAAATATTACGACTTGTTTTAAAAGTGATATTCCGGTAGTTTGCGGTACAACGGGCTGGCTAGACGATTACGAAAAAGCGATAGAGCTTTGTAAAAAGGAAAATTCTGCATTTATATATGCTTCCAACTTTAGTGTAGGTGTGAACCTTTTCTTTGAGCTTAATAGAAAGTTGGCTAAAATAATGAACGGTATGAGCGATTATGCGGTTGAAATTGAAGAAATTCACCATACCGAAAAACAAGATGCCCCCAGCGGAACAGCCATTAGCCTGGCCCAGCAAATTATAGCTGAAAACGACCAAAAGAATAATTGGCAGCTAGACCACGCTGAAGCTGATGAAATACCGATTAAAGCCAAAAGAATTGAAAATGTTCCAGGTACACATACGGTATCTTACGCATCTGAAATAGATACCATAGAAATTATGCACACTGCTAAATCCCGCCAGGGTTTTGCCCTTGGCGCCGTAGTCGCCGCCGAATGGATTAAAGGAAAAAAAGGTGTTTTCTCTATGAAAGACGTTCTTTCAGATCAACTTAAATAGGCTCTAAGCATTATAATACCTTAACAAAAAACAATATTCCCAATACAGGAAAATATAAAATGTTCATTTCTTAGTAACAATTTCCAAGTAATGTTACTAATACAGCAAAGAATAAAAATATGACGTTTACACAATGGTTTCTGTTTTTTCTGCTAGTGCAGGTTATTCACTTTGTAGGTACCTGGAAACTTTATAAAAAAGCCGGAAGACAAGCATGGGAGGCTGCTATCCCCGTTTATAACGCCGTAGTGCTTATGAAAATCATTAACCGACCCTGGTGGTGGGTTATTCTTCTTTTTATCCCTATTGTAAACCTAATCATGTTTCCGGTAGTTTGGGTTGAAACCATTAGAAGTTTTGGCCGCCATAGTACTACCGACACCCTTTTGGCTATTTTTACACTCGGTTTTTACATCTATTATATAAACTATGCCACCGATGTAAATTATATTGAAGACCGAAGCTTAAAACCCAGAACAGCTGCCGGGGAATGGATAAGTTCTATACTCTTCGCAGTAATTGCGGCTACTATTGTGCATACCTATGTAATGCAACCTTTTACCATTCCAACTTCTTCTTTAGAAAAAACTTTATTAGTTGGGGATTTTCTATTTGTAAGTAAGTTCCATTATGGTGCCAGACTGCCAAAAACTGCGGTAGCATTCCCCATGGTACACGATACTATTCCCGTTTTAGGAGTAAAATCTTACTTAACAAAACCTCAAATTCCGTATTTGAGATTACCAGGCTTTGAGGATATTGAGCGTAATGATATTGTGGTCTTTAACTGGCCGGTAGATACCGTAAATGCTTTTCAGCAATATGGTGATGGCAAATATTATTACAAACCCATAGATAAGAAATCTAACTATGTAAAACGTGCGGTTGGACTTCCGGGAGATTCTTTACAGGTAAGTGAAGGGAAAGTATTTATAAATAATAAGCCTTTACAACTTCCCGGCCGTGCAAAACCTCAATATACTTATTACGGTACTACCAACGGCCAGGGTTTTAATCCCAGATATTTATATGAAGAATATGACGTGACCGATGGTTATTATCACGATTCCAATACCAATCAATTCTATATAGCAGCCTTAACCGAAGCAGCCTATAACCGAATTAAAAATCATCCCAACGTTACCAGCATTCAAAGATATTCAGATTCCCTGGGTGCTAAAAATCCGAGCATATTCCCTAATGATGGAAAATTAAGCTGGAATAACGACCATATGGGACCAATCTATATCCCAAAAGAAGGTGTAACAGTAGATATTACTGCCGAATCTATGCCGTTCTACAAACGTATTATAGAAACCTATGAAGGAAGCGAAATGGGTATCAATAACACTCTAAGCTTAAACGGTACACAGGTGTTATTAAATGGGCAGCCCCTAAATTCTTACACATTTAAACAAAATTATTACTGGATGATGGGTGATAACCGCCATAACAGTGAAGATAGCCGCACCTGGGGCTTTGTACCCGAAAATCATGTAGTTGGAAAGCCTGTTTTTGTTTGGATGAGTTGGGACGCTAACGCCCAGGGCTTCTTTAATAAAATTAGATGGGATCGTGTTTTCACCACTGTAAAAGGTGATGCCACCCCTAACTCTTATTTACCATACTTTCTTATTTTTGTGGTTATTATTATTGCCTTTAATTATTTTAAAAAACGCCGAAAAAACGCTTAATTTAAGTCAATAGTATTTGGCATAACAAATTGGATATTTTACTTATATTCAATACTGGCATAAGAATTTTAAAGTTAGATGAAAGAAATATTATTACATCCGGCCTACTTTGGGCCGGTTTGTCAATTTATAGCCCTGGCAAAAGCCGATAAGGTTTGTTTTGAAAACGAAGACAATTACCAGAAGCAAACCTATAGAAACAGAATGTATATCTATGACTCTAATGGGAAATTGCTGCTTAATATTCCAATTAAACACCGTTCTGCTTTAACAGGGCAGCCCAAGGAAGCCGGAAAGCACCAGTTATATAAAGAAGTACGAATTGAGAACGATTTTGATTGGCAGAAACAGCATTGGCGAGCGCTAAAAGCTTCTTATCAAACTTCCCCTTTTTTCGAATTTTACGAAGATGAAATTTACCCTCTTTATCACAAGAAGTTCAATTACTTGCTTGACTTTAATTATGCCTGTTTAGAATTTGCCACGGAAGCACTTCAACTGGATTTTGATATCAATAAAACTTCAGAGTACATTTTTAATCCTAAAGATAAAGAAGACCTTAGAAACCTGATTAACGCCAAAGCAAAACCTAAGTTCGAGCACGGGCATTACACCCAGGTTTTTCAGGAAAAGCATGGTTTTTTACCAAATCTTAGCATTTTAGACCTAATATTTAACGAAGGGCCAAACAGCTTAAATTTTCTCGAAGCACAGGAAATTACATTCTAATACGCGTCATTATAGGATAATGGTCTGAGAATTGATTTTTAAAACGCTTGTAAGCATTAATTTGAATTTCGGTATCAATAAACATAAAGTCTATACGCAACGGAAAATAACTTAATTTAAAGGTTTGTCCAAAACCTTCGCCGGCTTCCAGGAAAGCATCTGTAAACCTCTCCTCGTCATTAATTATATCATAGATATAAGAAAAAGCCGTATTATTAAAGTCGCCGGCAATAATTGTTTTATACGAAGATTCCTTTACACTCTTCAACATCATTTCGGCCTGCTCCTGTTGCAAACTAAAGCCATGTCCTATTCTACCCAATAACTTTTTTGAATCTTCTTTCCGAAGGTCGTCAATTTCAGGCTTCACATTTAAAGATTGAAAATGCACATTATAAATACGCAGCGTATCTGCTTTTACAAGAAGATCGGTATAAATGGCATTGTTATTTCCATCGTGTGGAAAACCAATTGATTCCTGCTTAAGGATTGGGAATTTTGAAAAAATCGCAGAACCAAATTCAGAATTCTCCCCTTTTCTATGCACAAAATGATATGGATAGATTTCCTTTAAATTAGTCTCGTCTACGGTATGTTCCTGGGTAAGAAGAATATCAGGGTCGTTTTCTTTAATAAACCCTGTTATTTTTTCAGGAATATCTTTTTCTTCGGTCCAGCCATAATTATTAAATAACCTAACATTATAGCTCATAATACTTATTTCTTCTTCTGAAGATTGAGTATTACTGCTAAACTGATAAAGACTGGAAACATAGTTATAACCAACAAGTAACACGATAAAAGACAACAAAAATTGTCTTTTTAACCGAATAACCCAGTAAATTAAAAAAACGAGGTTCACCAGGATTAAAACAGGAACTCCCAGGCTTAATACCGAGAGCAACGGAAAAGATTTTGGAGGAATAAATGCCAGGAGATAAGAAAGCAATAAAGCAGTCCCGGCTAAAGCATTACAGATAAAAATAATCTTATCCAGAAACCCAAGCTTTCTCATTTAATCTTCTTTACCCGCTTTAAACAAAAAATCTTTTTCGCTTTTACTTAAGCTGTCATAACCACTTTTACTTATTTTGTCTAGAATGGCATCAATCTGTTTCTGCTTCTCATCTTTATCCAATTTTTGGGAGGAAGTAGCTTTATGTTGTTTGGTAGCCGTTTTTCTATTGGTATTTTTCCTATATACCGTTTTCATTTTGGCTTTGCGTTCACTTGGTTTAAACAAAGACACTAAACTATCCATTATTTTTTCAAACCAGGAACCAATATCATTGCCCTTTTGTAACTGTTTAGTGTACACATACCCCAATGCCGCACCCCCCAGGTGTGCCAAATGCCCCCCGGCATTGCTCATTGGAATTTGAATAATATCCAAAAGCACTAAAAAAGCAGCGATATACCAAAACTTTATACTTCCTATTAAAAGAAGCCTCACCCTCATATTAGGAATATAAGTTGCTATCCCTACCAGGACTGCCATTACCCCGGCCGAAGCACCTATTAAATAAGAGCGCCCCATAGATTGAAAAGCAGGGAATAAATTATAGCTTAACATATATACCAGAGCCCCCATAATAACACCTAGAAAAAAATAATTAAGCAGGCGTTTAGGCGAAAAATAGTTAAGAAAATATATTCCTGAAAAGTATAAGATTAGCATGTTAGAGAGAATGTGCCAAATCCCACCATGCAAAAAAGCATAGGTAATAATAGACCAGGGTTTAAAAATGAATTCTCCCGGTTCCTTCGGAAAAACAAACCATTCCAATAAAAAGTCTGAAGGCAACTGAAACAAGAAAGCGATAGTTCTAAACAAGAAGAACAGGAAGAAAACCAATACATTAATAGCGATTAGTTTTTCAACAACCGTAGCGGTTTGCAGCTTGTATCTTATTTTATCAGAGCCTTTCATTTAATCCCAGCGGTTTTGATTAAACTGGTTTTTCTTCCAGTACCACATCATTATAAATCCAAATAAAGCACCTCCTACGTGGGCAAAGTGAGCTATACCACCACCAAATAAAGAGTAGCCCGTAAATCCTGAAAACAAATCGATTAAAATAAGTACAGGAATAAAGTATTTTGCTTTAACAGGTACCGGTACAAATAACAAAAATAATTCAACATTGGGAAACATCATTCCAAAAGCAACCAGAATACCATAAATAGCCCCCGAAGCTCCAACAGCCGGAGTATTAACACTTTGATAAAGACTTTGTAGCGTTTCTTTAGGCACCGAATCCAGGATAGCAGTAGAATACTCTCCTGTTTTAAGCAATTGCTCTACGCTCCCCATACTCATTCCAGCATCTAACAAAGCATTATAACCGGTTTTAAACTCT
The DNA here is from genome assembly GCF_016236975.1 of Salegentibacter maritimus. NCBI lineage: Bacteria > Pseudomonadati > Bacteroidota > Flavobacteriia > Flavobacteriales > Flavobacteriaceae > Salegentibacter > Salegentibacter maritimus. Next base: position 228,190 of record NZ_JAEHNY010000005.1, on the reverse strand, counting down.
ATATAATTTACAAGTGTATGCAAAAACGCAGCTCCCAATCCTGCCGAAAAATAAAAGAATATAAATCGCTTTTGTCCCAACATTTGTTCAATAGGACCTCCAAAAGCCCATAATGCATACATATTAAAAATAATATGCATCAGGCTCCCATGCATAAACATATGGGTTACAAATTGCCAGGGCATAAAATTCCCGTTCTCAAAAAACCAGAGTGCGAATAATTGATAGGCATAGTCGCCCAGAAACTGGCTTCCAACAAAGAAAATAATGTTGATGATTAAAAGTACTTTTACAGTCTCGGTAATTCTTCCCATTTACATAAATTTTTTATCCAGCTCGTCTACCGTTAAAGTAACGAAAACCGATCTGTTAGACGGGCTTAACCCTGGTTCTTTACAAGCAAACAACCTGTTAACGATATGTTGCTGCTCGGTATTGTTTAAAAGTGTTCCAGATTTTACCGCCATCCCTTTTGCAAGCGATTTTGCCAGCAAATCGGTTTGAGAAAAACCATTATCGGGTACATCATTTTCAAAATCGGCAATAAGCTGCTCCAGTAAAATTTCTACTTCACTTTCTGAAATTAAAGTAGGAATACCTACAATTTCTACGGAATCGGTTTTTACCTCAGAAAATACAAATCCGGTTTGCTCCAAAGAATCTTTTAATTGTTTTATTATCTCAACTTCGTGCGTATTAAACTGAAGCTTAAGCGGAAACAATAATTGCTGGCTTACCGCAGCTGAAACGGTTATATTCTTCAGCATTTCTTCATACAAAATCCTGGTATGCGCCCGGTGTTGATCTATAACTAAGATTCCGCTCTTAAGCGTACTTACAATATATTTTTTGTGTAGCTGAAAGGTAGACTTTTCCTCTGTATCTTCAGAAGGCTGGAATAAATTCCCGGTTACTTCTTCACTCTCAAACTCTATCTCCCTAAAATTGGTATCCTGTTTAGGAATTTCTTCAGTTTGCAAGCCAGCATATAAGCTCTCCCAACTTTCTCTACGTTCTTTTTTAAAATTTGAGGAATAGGAATTAGAGCTTGTTTTATGGATCCTTGCATTTTCCTCCTGAAAAGGATTAAAGTTACGATCTACTTCTACCTGTGGCACCTCGGCCGATTTATTTTTATAATCGTAAGGTGTATCCAGGTTTGCATCCCTGTCGAAATCTAAAATAGGAGCTACATTAAATTGTCCCAGGCTATGTTTAATAGCACTTCTTAATATAGCATAAAGCGCATGTTCATCGTCAAACTTAATCTCAGTTTTAGTAGGATGAATGTTAATATCAATACTTTTAGGATCAACATTTAAGAAAAGAAAATAGCTGGGATAAGATTTATCTTTTAAAAGTCCTTCGAAAGCAGCTACTACAGCATGATTCAAATAAGGACTTTTTATAAAGCGATTATTTACAAAAAAGAATTGTTCTCCCCGGGATTTTTTAGCAAACTCAGGTTTCCCCACAAACCCCGAAATTTCTACAATTTCTGTCTCCTCGTTTACCGGCACCAGTTTTTCGTTGGTCTTACCACCAAAAATGTTGGTAATTCGCTGCCTATAATTTGTACCCGGAAGCTGAAAAAGTTCACTTCCATTATGAAATAGAGAGAAAGCAATTTGCGGATGTGCTAAAGCTACCCTTTGAAATTCATCTATAATATGCCTGGTTTCCACCGCGTCCGATTTCAGGAAATTTCTCCTGGCCGGAATATTATAAAAAAGGTTCTTTACACTCACCGAAGTTCCTTTTGGGCATACACAAACGTCCTGCCCGGCCACTTTACTTCCTTCCACTTTAATTTGCGTTCCTACCTCATCGGCTTCGGTCTTTGTCTTTAGCTCTACGTGGGCAATCGCTGCGATAGAAGCAAGTGCTTCTCCTCTAAAACCTTTAGTTTGCAAACTAAAAAGATCTTCAGCTGCCTTAATTTTTGAAGTAGCGTGACGTTCAAAACACATTCTGGCATCGGTTAGGCTCATCCCCTTCCCATCATCAACAACCTGTATAAGGGTTTTACCTGCATCTTTTATAACCACCTGGATGTTCCCAGAACCTGCATCAATGGCATTCTCCACTAGCTCTTTAATTACTGAAGCAGGCCTTTGCACCACTTCCCCCGCAGCAATTTGATTCGCTACATGGTCTGGTAAAAGTTGAATTATATCTGTCATTTAAGGATTATTGGAAAAGATGGACAGATCAAAATCTATTATCCATAAGAAAATTAAAACGAGCACCATAATTATAATAAGCAAGCGCTTATTAATTTCCCGGTTACCGCGAGTTCTACTTGATTTACGCGCTTCAGCCCATTGAGAACCAAAATCTATGGCGTTAGTAGCTTCTTTGTACTTACTGAATTTTGAATCAAAATCATAAATATTCCCTGTATCCTTACCCTTATAATAACGCGGGGTATAATTATAGCGGGCATTTTTTCTCGGTTTATAAATTTTGATCTTCAAAATATGCTGATTTTCTATGGTAGTTCAAATTTACTCAAATTGCTTCAAAAAAACGAAACAACGAGCTTAAAAAGAAATCAACAAGAATAATGCCGATAAAGCCTATATCCTAATATTTGGCATCCTGGCGCAATTTCGCCATTTTAATGGCTGCAATGGCAGCCTCAGTACCTTTATTACCGTGTTTCCCACCACTTCTATCTATGGCCTGCTGCATGTTTTGATCGGTTAGCACACAAAAAATAATTGGGGTATCGGTTTGTATATTAAGATCTTTTATTCCCTGGGTAACACCTTCACAAACAAAGTCAAAATGTTTGGTTTCCCCTTCTATTACACTTCCAATAGCAATAATAGCATCAAGCATATCAAAGGTTTCCTGCATTTTTTTACAGCCGTAAATAAGCTCAAAACTACCGGGAACATTCCAGCGAACAATTTTTTTAGGGGTTACGTTGTTTTCAATTAGCGCATTGTAAGCACCATTATAAAGACCTTCGGTAATCTGTTCATTCCATTCTGAAACAACAATCCCGATACGAAAATCACTCGCATCGGGAAGTTTGTCTTTATCGTATTCTGAAAGGTTATTTCCTGCTGTAGCCATACATTATTGTTTTGCAGCACGAGCCTGCCCCATATAGACAGATACCTGTTCAGCTTCAGGAGCTTCAGAGTACTCATCTTTTATTTGCTGAAGATACCCTTCAGCATCAGCGGCCTGCCCTAATTCTAAAGCGGTAATTGCTGCTTTTAATAAAAATTTTGGTGTTGTAAATTCGTTAGATCTCATAGAAGCTGCTTTCTCATAATAGTCTAAAGCTTCTTCCGGTTGCTCTAATTGCATAAATGCATCGCCAATTCCTCCGGTAGCCAAAGCTGCCAAAACCTCATCATCACTATTAAAATCTTCAAGGTAATTAATAGCTTCCTGGTAATTCCCGGTATTCAAGTAAGCAAAACCAGCATTATAAGTTGCAAGGTTTGCAGCATCTGTACTTCCGTAGTTATCAATAATATCAATAAAACCGTATTTCCCTTCACCTCCATTTAAAGATAGAGTGAAAAGCGAATCACGCTCAGCTCCGGAAGCATTTAGAGCAGATGCAAAATAGTTTTGCGCCTGCGCCATTTCATTGGCGGCTTCTTCCTGTTTTGGCTCACTTATAAAACGTTCGTAACCAAGGTAACCCAAAACGGCTACTATTGCTACGCCCACAATAATATAGATATAATTTTGATTCTCTGCTACCCAGGTTTCGGTTCTGCCCGCACCTTCGTCTAGCGTATTAAATACTTCAGCAGTTGTAGATTCTTCTTCCACATGCTTCTGCTGTTCTTCTTTATTAGATGGTTTATATCCCTTTTTCTTGTAAGTTGCCATAAAAACTGTTTAATGCGTGGCAAAAATATGATTTTTATTCAAAATTAAAAGGGAAATTATTTGTATTTTTTTAATATTTTCGGGTCATTCGCTTAACTTTCAGAATTCTATTATACAAATATCAAAAAGCTGAATAACAGCATTTTATGTTTCTAAAAAATCTTTCTTTAGTTAATTACAAGAACCTTCATTCAGCTTCTTTTGAGTTTGACAGGAAAATAAATTGCTTTGTAGGCAATAATGGCATTGGCAAAACCAACGTTTTAGACAGTATTTATCTACTGGCTTTTGGCAAAAGTTATTTTAATCCCATTACCAGCCAAAATATTAATCATGAAGCCGATTTTTTTGTGGTGGAAGGTCAATTTGAAAAATTACAAAAAGAAGAACAAATACTGGTTAGTGCCAAGCGCGGCCAGAAAAAAGTAATAAAAAGAAACAACAAGCCCTATGAAAAATTCAGTGAACATATTGGCTTTATTCCTACCGTAATTATATCTCCGGCAGACCGTGACCTCATAATAGAAGGAAGCGAAACCCGGCGCAAGTTTATAGATGGCGTGATTTCACAAAGCGATAAAGATTATCTTAACAAACTTATTCAATACGGAAAAATAAATGCACAACGTAATTCTTTACTAAAGTACTTTGCTGCAAATCATAGTTTTGATCGTGACACCTTAGAAGTATACAACTTACAGCTTAGCGAATTAGGGCACTATATTTTTGAAAAACGGAAAGCTTTTTTAGAAGATTTTATTCCCATTTTCAATAAGCGATATACAGATATCACCAACAATAAAGAACAGGTAGATATCACTTACAAAAGCCAGTTGTTTAAAACCTCTTTAGCTGCTTTACTTGAAGCAAATCTTCAAAAAGACATGGCTTTACAATATACAAGTGTAGGAACCCATAAAGACGATTTAAGTTTTGAAATAGAAGGTCATCCTATTAAAAGGTTTGGCTCCCAGGGGCAACAAAAATCATTTTTAGTAGCTTTAAAATTGGCTCAATTCGACTTTATTAAAGCTATTAGTAAGGTAAATCCAATTTTACTGCTTGATGATATTTTCGACAAATTAGACGAGCAAAGAGTAGCCCATATTGTAGCTTTGGTGGCTACCGACCAGTTAGGACAAATTTTTATTAGTGACACCCACGTAGATCGCACCGAAGCGGTGGTTAAAAGCAGTAATCAATCTTATAAAATTTTTAAATTGTGAGTAAAAAAATTCTTCTTTTCCTAGTCGGAATCGTACTTTTAGGATGCCAAAAACAGGATCCCGAGGAACAACTTCAATACCTTACCGGCTATTGGGAAATAGATCGCGTTGAAATTTCTGAAGACTCGGTAATTAAGTATAAGGTAAATGCCACTGTAGATTATATGGAGTTTGAGGGCAAAGAAGGTTTTCGGAAAAAGGTGAAACCACAATTTGACGGAAGTTTTAAAACAAGCGATCATAAAGAGGAGATTACAGCACGAATAGAAAACGATAGCTTACACCTATATTACAAAACTCCTTTTGATGAGTGGAAAGAAACAATAATTGTAGCCGAAGAAGAAAATTTTAGTGTGCTAAACCGAGACGGAAAAATATATCATTACACCAAATTCACCTCCCTATTAGATGAAGAAAATGAAGAAGAGAAATAACGAAAACCAAAGTTTAAGCGAAGTTTTAAAAGAATTTGTAGACCACAATAAACTTCAGGGCGGCTTAGATAAGGTAAGTGTTAAAGACGTATGGTACAGAGAAATGGGACCCGCAATTGAAAAGTACACTACTGCCATCAAATTGCAAAACGAAACACTTTATGTCCAGTTAAGTTCTTCTGTGCTTCGGGAAGAACTTAGTTATGGTAAAGGAAAAATAATAACCATGCTCAACAGAGAATTAGGAAAAGATCTTATCAAAAAATTGGTTTTACGTTAATGCAACATCGGTATTTTAAAATTTACAAACCCTACGGTTATTTAAGTCAGTTTATTACCAACGAACGCCCACGCAAGAAAAAGAAACTATTGGGAGAACTGGGTGATTTCCCGGAAGAAACCATGGCCGTGGGGCGTCTTGATCAGGATTCAGAAGGTTTACTATTTCTCACCACCAATGGCAAAGCCAGCGCTAAGGTTACCGGTAATAAAATTGAGAAAGAATATTATGTGCAACTAGATGGGCAAATTACCCCAACTGCTATTGAAAGGCTACAAGCCGGAATAGAAATAAGTATAAACGGCGAAATCTACAAAACCCTGCCTTGCAAAACTTTTATTTTAAAGGAAAGGCCGGTATTTCCAGAAAGGTCCAAGAAAATTAGGGATGAACGTCACGGCCCCACCAGTTGGATTTCTGTAACATTGGTTGAAGGTAAATTTCGTCAGGTAAAAAAGATGACTGCAGCTGTTGGTTTTCCAACTTTAAGGTTGGTAAGAGTAAGAATTGGAAATGAGAATTTAGATAATATGGATGCCGGAGAGGTTATTGAGCTCCCGTCTTTTTCTTATTAGAAATAAATACTTTAACTCGGTTTTATTTATTTCTTATTAAGCCTATAAAACCTAACTTTGCAGCTTCATATAAATCTATGCAAAACGCAGAATTAAGAACAGTAACCGTTACCAGGTACATCACCCCACTAAGAGAAGGCGGCTCCTTACCTGCCCTCACCGAAGCCGACGACGATTTTAAGTATGTGCTCAAATTTAAAGGAGCAGGGCATGGTGTAAAAGCACTTATTGCCGAGCTTCTTGGAAGTGAAATTGCCCGGGCATTGGGCTTTCGGGTACCGGAACTGGTTTATGCCAATTTAGACGAAGCCTTTGGAAGAACAGAAGGGGACGAAGAAATTCAAGACCTTTTACAGGCAAGCCAGGGCTTAAATCTTGCGCTACATTTTCTTTCCGGAGCTATTAATTTTGATCCTGTGGTTACCGAAGTTGAAGAATTTGAAGCATCAAAAATTGTCTGGCTAGATGCATTTATCACCAACGTAGACCGCACCTATAGAAATACCAATATGCTTATGTGGCATAAAGAGTTGTGGCTTATAGATCATGGGGCGTCTTTTTATTTTCATCACTCCTGGACTAATATAGAAGAAAAAGCAAAAACCCCCTTTAATTTTATCAAAGATCACGTATTACTTCCACAGGCAAGTAAAATAAAGGAGGCAAATGAATATGCAAAAAAAATAATTACTCCAGAAAAGATTGAAGAAATTGTATCCCTAATTCCTTCAGAATGGCTACAATGGCAAGATACCGATGAAGCGGAAGAAGAAATTAAAGCGGTGTACACCCAATTTCTTAAAACCAGGCTGGATTATTCAGAAATTTTCACAAAAGAGGCAGAAAATGCAAGAAAAGCACTTATATGAATATGCTGTAATAAGACTTGTGCCAAAGGTTGAGCGCGAAGAATTCTTAAACGTGGGCATTATTTTATTCAGTAAGAAAGAGAAATTCTTAAAAGCCGTATTCAATCTTGATGAAGAGCGACTGCGTATTTTTAGCAAAGATATGGATAGGGATGAAATTTGCTCTAACCTTGATTCTTTTAAAAAGATATGCGAGGGAAATAAAAATGGTGGTCCAATTGCTCAATTAGACCTGCCCTCTAGATTTAGATGGTTAACAGCAGTTCGTAGCTCTATTATTCAAACTTCACGACCGCATCCGGGTATGACAAATGATCTTGATGTAACGTTAAAACGGCTTTTTAAGGAACTTGTACTGTAAGTAGTAAACCTATTGAAACTTGAGTCTAAATAGAAAAATAAAAATTGATTCGTAAAATTGAATCTCAATTATTGAGTGAATTCTAATTTATTGCACAGAGCACTTTTTATCTAATGAAGTTTCCTTAATAATTAATCCAAAGAACTCAAATGTTTCTTTCGCCTTTCCCGAAGCCTCTTTTATTTGAATTTCGGTAAATTCTTTTGATTTTAATTCTTTTACAAAAGTGTTCCATGATTTAACCCCATCACGATCACGACTAAAAAAGTGCGGACCCGGAATTCCCTGTAAACTGCGGCAATTAGGAACTTCCTTTGAAATATACATACCGCCAAGCGCAGAACCCAGAACCACATAAGCAGCACCAAGGGCTTCTTCATAAGAGTTTAGCGCAAATTCTGGTTTAAATTCTTTATAAATAGATGCATCTACTTCCAATCCCTCGAGGTCTTTCGCCAGCTTTTCGCTTTTATCTGATTTATATGTGGGAATAAATTTTACAATTTCATCTTCAGTAATTTTATATGAAATATAGTTCTGAAGTAATAAGAGTTTGTAATTCTCCAGACTTATATCATTGGAAATAATTTGACCGGCAAGATTTTCCTTCTCCAAATCTTCATGAAGTTTTTTGGTAGAATCCCTAAGGTTATTCAGCATCTTCTATATTAAATTTATCCAGGTTATTTCTTATTTTTTCAATATTCTCTCGTTGCTCCAAATCATCGGCCTTCATATTATCTAAATAGCTATAAATTTGGTGAACTGCTATTTTATTTTTTCTAATTTGTTCCCTTAATTTATCATGCTGCACCATATTATAAACCACTTGCTTTAAAAGTGGTTCTAATTTTTCGCTAAGATTATCCATATGCTTTTTTAAGATAAACCCCGATGCTCCAGAGAGTATAGTATTTGCAGCAAGTTCGTCGTCATCTAAAGCTCCTGTAACAAAAATAAACGGGGTGTTCTCATCTATAGATTTCACCAACTCCATAATTTCAAGGCCTGTACCGCTTGGAAGATTATAATCTGAAATTACTAAATCTGGTAAAAAGTTGGTGAAAATATTTTTAAAACCGGGTAAGTCCTGTACTACTTTTATTTCAACTGTTTCTACAATCTTAGTTATTTGCCTTTCGATTAACACGGCATCGGTTTCCTCATCTTCAACCAAAATAATACGTAATGGAGTACTAATCATTATTTAGAATTTCCACAAAAATACTAAACTAGTTAATGCAAAAAGCCGCGGCTTTATAAATTTGGGTATATTTTATTATAAAAAATGGAGTTCAACTTCTCTCTATTCCGTCTTATAACCAAATTTCTTTCTTTTACCTCTATTTACAACTGGTTAGTTTGTTTAAAATCAGTCCTTCATCTATAAGTTAGCTTTTAAATAGGCTTTATCCCGTAAATATTAGGTAATTAGTAATACGGTTATTGCAAGTGATACACACGTATATAATCGAGTTCCATTACGGCGGGGAACAAAGCATCATCTACTCCATTATCACCAATATACTTACCACCAATAACCATATCTATTAAAAGGTAGAAGGGTTTATCGAAAGGCCAATTGTCTTCATTGGGAGAAGCAGGCCTATCTAAAGTATAAATTATATTTTCCAAATCATCAATATAGAACTTAATATAACGGTCTGTCCACAAGATACCGTAAATATGAAACTCTTCTTCTACTGTTTCAAGCTCATTATTTACTCGTATCAGGGAGCCGTTAAAGGAGTTGTTAGCGGTACTATGAACGTTAATATTGAATTCGTTAGGATTATGACTAAAATACTCCATAATATCAATTTCACCACATTGCGGCCATCCTACTTGAGCTTCATTATCTCCAATTAAAACCAATTTAGCCCAAATCCCACTTTTTTCCTGTTCTGGAAGTTTTGCGTTTATTTCAATACGACCATATTCAAAGGCATACTTACTACTTATTCTTGCCGATGAATATACATCAGCATTTTTTTCGGCCGTAATATTTAATATACCTCCATTTAAATTCACATTTTCTTTCCGGTAAGTTTGTAATTGATCTGCAACATCAGGATTAGTTGTGTTTTTAGGTTCAAAAACCCAAACGTCATCAGCTAAGGTTGTTCCATTAAATTCTTCATTCCAAACTAATGCAACGTTATTCCAATCAATATCACCATCGCCAGGAGAATCCATTGTAATCTTGGTTCTTTCCTGAACAGGTTCAGGCTCGGGGCCTCCAGATTCCTCTTTAGAATCACAACTTAGTAGAAATAAATTAAGAAGTATAACTACTATAATTCGATCAAAATAAAATTTATGCATTTTCATAACGTTGACTTTAAGTAGTATTTTTTATTACTCTTAAAGTTAACTAAAAGTGAGTAAAGTCTTACTCAAAAACATTAAAAATTATTGAAAATCAGAATTATACACCAAATTTTGCATTACAAAACTAAGTTCATCAAGAGTAATTTAAGTCTCACTCTCCCAGAAAACACGGCATTTTGCTTATATAATTAAGTCCCGTAGCTCAAAAAGGTTTGGATCGATTCAAATCTAAAAATTAAAGAAAAAGGTAGTGCCTTTGTTAGGTTCACTATCCAGCCAAATTTCTCCCCGGTGCTTTTCTATAATTCTGGCTACTATAGATAAACCAACCCCTGTACCTCTAAATTGACTTTTAGAAGCCCTTGAAAAGACTTTAAAAATTTTGTCTCTATCGCCGGCAGGAATTCCAACACCATTATCTTTTATATAAAAAACGTCCTTATCGTGCTGTAAAGTCGCTCCTATTTCAATCTTTGGATTTTTTGCCTGTTCAGAATATTTTAAAGCATTTCCTAAAAGGTTGCTCCATACTTGCCAAATCATTCGACGATCCCCAAAAGTTTCCGGTAAATTTTCTTCTATTACAACTTCTGAAGACGGATAATTATTCTCTATATTAAAACTCAACAAAAGTTCATCTATTAATTTACGAGTGCTAAAACTTGTTTTTTTAAGGTCTCCGCTAGTTATTTTTGAAAACGATAAAATATCATCTATTACCACTTCCATTTTATGAGAAGTGCTTAAAATAGTATTTATTGCCTTGGTAGCTTCGGCAGGTAATTCCCGGCTAAAATCTTCTTTTAGTATTTTCGCAAAACCATTAATGCCACGCAGAGGCCCCCTAAGATCGTGAGAAATACCAAAACTAAAAAGCTCCAGATCTTTATTGGCTTCCTGAAGCTCTCTATACAACCTGGCAATCTCTTCTTTTTGTTTGGCGAGCAGAAATTGATTTAAACCTTCACCAAAAGCTTTTACCGTTTCAATTTCATAATCTTTCCAGCTATGAGAGATACCGTCTAATTTCTCAGTCCATTTTTTAAAAGACTTTCGCGGACTTAAACGTTGTTTTTCCTGATTATAAGAAACTTTGTTATTGGGGTTTCCTCCCCAACTTACGGTCTCAGCCATTTCTGGCCTAAACCACATAATAAAACTATCCTTAGACTTTCCCAGCTTAAAACTTAATACCCCCGAAGCGACTTTTTTATAATTTTCAGCACTGTCATATTTATCTTTTAGACTTTTAGTATAGAAAACCGATTGGTTTTTGCCATTTAAAAAGCTACATAAGTCTATCACCTCTTCTTTACTGGGAGTTTTGCCAAAAAGTTCTATTTCCTGATTCAAAATTACTGCACCCCCTGTACTTTCCACTAAAGAAGTAAAAGGGAGGGAAGTTCCTAAAAGGTTCTCAATTAAAGAATCTTCTATATTTAATTCTTCCGTAATCTTTTGCCTTAAAGTAGATTTCTCATTAAACTTTTGATTGAATATTCCGGTTTGTATAGCCGAAACTTTATTAGAAAAAACCTGGGCTAAAAACTTACAGGTTTCCCTATGAAAATAATTAATAAATTTAGCCGAATAATGATGACAGGCTACCAGGCCCCATAAACTCCCGTTTACAATTATAGCAGCCGTTAAAGAGGCTCCTACTTTCATATTTTGTAAGTACTCAATATGAATAGGGGAAACTCCTCTTAATGATGACTTTGAAAGATCCAGGGCTTTACCGGTAATAGGTGAGATTTCCGGGGAGATAGGAACAGGTTCATAATTTACATCGGAAATAATCCTTACCTTATGTTTTAGAAATAATTCTCGTGATTGTGCGGGAATATCACTTGCAGGATAGCGCAAATCTAACCAGGTTTCTAAGTGCTCTTCCTTTTGTTCTGCCACCACTTCTCCATTCCATTCTTCATCAAACCGGTATACCATTACCCGGTCATAATTAAAAATGTCTTTTATTAACTTTGCGGCCTTAGCACATAAAGCTGTAGTTTCTTCAACGCCATCCAGGCCATTAATAATACTGGTTAATTGCTGCTGAAACTGTGAAGCCTTCCAGGTTGTGCCAAGCACCTCAAAATCAAGGATAAGGTTGTTTTCAGAGAAATGAGGCAACATTACAAACTCCTGCCCATTGATTTGCAAAGTTTCGGCATTAAAACCCGATTCTTTAGCAATTGCAGTTTCTAAACGTTCAAATGAAGGTTTACCTATTAGTCTCTCTAAAGAAGATCCCAAAAAATCTTCATGCGAAATTCCGAAGAATTTCAATGTATTTTCACTTGACTGGGTTACCTTAAAAGTTTTAGGATTCAGCACAACAACAACTCCGTGCGCCTGGGTTTTGCCAATTAGATGTATAGGTTCCTTTTCACAATTACGAACATCTAAATTAGCAGAAGACCACACCTGCTCTTCGCTCATATATAGCTATGCTTTTAATTTAAAATAAAATGTACTTCCCACACCTACCTGGCTTTCTACCCAAATAGTACCTTCGTGTAACTGAACAATCTTCTCTACGTGTGCTAAACCAACCCCGGTACCTTCATTTGTATCGGTTTCCTTTATTCGATTAAAAATTGTAAAAATGTTCTTTTTGTCTTCTTCCGAAATCCCATAGCCATTATCGGTTACAGAAAAGACCCAATGGGCACCTTCTTTGTAAGATGCAATACGAACGTCGGGATCTCTCTCTTTTGGGGTATATTTTATAGCATTGCTAATAAGGTTTTGGAATAGTAAACGTAATTCTACCTCATAGCCCATTATTTTTGGCAACTTACCGGCATTCACCCTGGCGTTGGTATCTTTAATTCTTTTACCAAGATCATATTTTACCACTTCTACAACTTCATTAATATTTACAAGGCTTTTTTGGCCGTTGCGCCCAATTCTTGAGTGTTCTAAAAGTGCCTTAATCTGTTCTGAAAGACGGGTAGAAGCATCTTTTATATACTTAATATAATCTTTACCCTTTTCATCTAATTTGGTAGCATATAATTTCCCTAACACATCACTACCAAATTTAATGGTAGAAAGTGGCTCCTGAAGGTCATGAGAGCAAATAGAAACGAATTGCTCGAGGTCCCTATTGGCGCGCTCCAGATCGTCATGCTGTTGTTTTAGTTGATTTTCAGCTTTCTTTAAAGCCGAAATATCTACACAGGTGTACCTTATAGTCATCACCCTACCATCCAAATCTTTTTCAGCTGTTGCATTTAAGATTACAGGAAGTAAATCTCCGTTAGCCATAAGCATATTTTGCTCCATATTTACGATGGTGCCGTTATTCTTAAACTCCTTATTCGTTTTTAAGGCTTTAAGCTGGGATTCTTCGTTGTAAAGATCGTAGATTGGCTTATCTATTAAATCGTCTTTAGTTTCATAACCCAATTTTGTTACCGCCATTTCATTGCATTGCACAATAAGCTGTGTTTGGGGATCTACACTAATATGAACTACCGGGTCTTCTTCATAGAAAGATTTAAAACGCTTCTCACTGGCTATTAGCTTTTCTTTAGATCTTTGCAATAAACCTACATCAATAAATGTAACTACTACTCCACTTATTTCATTATTAGAGTTTATGTATGGTGAGATTCTTCTTAGGAAATAAGAATTATCTTTGGTCATCACCTGCTTTTCAAGAATTTTACCTGTTCTAAGTACGCGCTTACAGCGAGTTATAAGGTTACTTTTCCCCATACTCGAGGTAAAGTGTTCTATAGGGCGACCTTCATCGGAGTCTATTAAATTAAAATGCCTTTGGATTGCCGGAGTGAATTTTCTTATTCTTAGACTTTTATCAAGGAAAATCACACCTATTTCGGTACTTTCCAGCAAATTGTTCATATCGGCATTTAAAGCTGCCAAATCCTCTACCTTCTGAAGATTTTCAGCATTTACCGTATTAATTTCTTCATTTACACTTTGCAGTTCTTCGTTGGTACTTTGCAACTCTTCATTAGAAGCCAATAATTCTTCATTGGCTGCCTGTAACTCTTCGTTACTGGTTTCTATTTCTTCTAATGAAGTATTAAGCTCTTCTTTAGTTTCCTTAAGTTCCTCTTCAAGATCTGCAACGTACTCTTTTGTGCGCTTTGTAAGAGTTAACTTTTCGAGTGTACCAACATCGTTTAAGTTTATTTCCTTTTCAACAAACGTAATTACAAAATTGGTATTATCATCTTCTCCTTTTTGCTGAAAAGGTTTTACGATAATATCTACTACACCCTGAGAATCATATTTTTCAAATGAGGCATCCTGGTACCTAAGTTTTTTATTATTCCTTTTCGCTTTTTTTAAGGTACTTTGAATAATATATTTTAAATCGGCCCCCAGCATGTCCAACAAGTTTACAGAAAAACCACTAACCGGTAAATTGGCATATTTCCTAAATTCACCAACAGCCTGTAAAATATTGAAGTCTTTATCTACAAACACACTAGCTCCCCCAAAAACCTCCAGGATGGTTTCATTAAGCTCTTCTGTAAGTTTCGCTTTTATAGGGTTTGTTGTTTTTCTAGGCGTGGGACGTTTAATTTCACGTGTATTTGCAGGTAAATGATTCGTTGGAGTTGACTCTGAGATATTTGTATTTAAACGCTTTTCTGCATTTTGGTTTTGAAAAATTTTTGCAGAGCGATCTATAACTTTAAAATTATTTTTTTGAGAAGATACATTTTCACTAGTCCCTAACACTAAAACACCTCCTACTTTTAAGGCATACTGTAGAAAATTTAATGCCTTATTTTGTATTCCGGGCTGAAAATAGATTAAAAGATTTCTACAGGCCACAATATCCATATTACTGAAAGGCGGATTTTTGATAATGTTATGTTTTGAAAACACTACCATTCGTCTCATTTTATCAATTACTTTATAACCGTGCGGTTTACTTATAAAGTACTTCAGTAATAATTCAGAATCGATATCGGCCACAATACTTTCGGGGTAAAGCCCCTCACTTCCAATATTCAAATGCTTCTCAGAAATATCAGTAGCAAAAATCTTTAAATCAATACTTTTATTCTGGCGTTCAATTTCTTCGCTAATAATCATTGCAAAAGAATATGCTTCTTCCCCACTACTACAGGCAACGTCCCATAGTTTAATAATTTCACCATTCTTTTTCTTGGCCACCAGTTTTGGAATAACATCTTCCCGTAGAACCTTCCAAACATTTTCATCTCTAAAAAACTTAGTAACTCCAATAAGAAACTCACGATGAAGTATTTCTGTCTCTTCCTCATTATGAATAAGGAATTCATAATAATCTGAAAGGCTTTTACATTTACAAACATTTACTCTTCTCGCTATTCTTCGCGCCAGGGTAGCGTGTTTATACTCCCTAAAGTCCAACCCGGTTTTTTCATCAACAAAGCGAAGAATTTTCATTAATTCGCTTTCGTTATAGTTTAAATCTCCATCTTTAAAATGAAAAACAGAAGGAGCGTCTATAAAGTTTTTAAGCTCTTTTCCCATTTGGGAAACCGGCAGCACATAATCTATAAGACCAGTGTTAATAGCACTTTGTGGCATTCCATCAAATTTTGCTTCTTCAGGGTCCTGTACCATAACCATTCCATCCCGGTCTTTTATTGCCCTTACTCCCCGTGTACCATCACTTCCGGTTCCACTTAAAATTACTCCAATGGCTTTTTCCTTTTTATGTTTTGCAAGGGATTCAAAAAACATATCTATAGGTAAGTTTAAACTTTGTCCCGTTGGTTTTTTTACAAGATGAAGTTTATTCTTATCTAAAATGAGATTGTTTGCGGGCGGAATTAAATAAATATGACCTTGTTCAATTTTCTTTCCATCCTTCACCTCACGAATAGGCAGGTTTGTATTCTTTTTAAGTAGCTCTCCCATCATACTTTTATAGTCTGGGGAAAGGTGCTGAATAACTACATAAGCATTTTTATCGGTTTCGGGTATGTTTCCAAAAAAAGCTTTTAAAGCTTCTAACCCCCCGGCACTTGCACCTACAGCTATAATGCGTGGTTCACTGATTTTAAGCTTGTTCTCCAACTCAGATTGGGAAGGGTAGTTATTTACTTTTGTCATTTAGAAATGATTAAGTCAGACGTATATAAAATTAATAATAGCGAAAGATCAAAAATATAGGTTACATCAAATAAATATGGCCTCATTTGCAATTTAAAATAACAAAATATCAATAAAAAAGTAGAATATCATCTTAAACAATTTATAAAGCTATTTTTTTTATAGATTTTTTAACTAACCACTTTAATAAAAAAACTGGACCACAAATTTTTATTTCCGGGTCAAAAATACACTAAAAATTAATTTCTAAGGAAGCAATATTTAAACTAAAAATTAGGTCTAAAAGCCAACCAATCACTTTTTCATAAACTGATAAATATCATTTCGGTAAAGCCAACCTAGGCTTAAATTTACTGTAATACAGCTTTATGAAGTTTTTTTCCTCATATCAATCAGGTTTTAATTCCTTTTTCATTGAAATAGGGGAAATGGGAAATTTTACGGGACGGTATTTCCGGGAGCTATTCAGTGGTCCATTTGAATTTAGGGAATTTCTAAAGCAATGTTACCAAATGGGAAATAAATCTTTGCTCCTGGTAAGTGTTACCGGATTTATTTTGGGCCTGGTATTTACCCTGCAATCCCGTCCTACCTTACTGGAGTTTGGGGCAGTTTCCTGGATGCCCTCCATGATAAGCATCTCTATTGTTAGGGAGATTGGCCCGGTAATAATTGCACTTATTTGTGCCGGAAGAATTGGCTCCAGTATAGGTGCCGAATTAGGTTCTATGAAGGTAACTGAACAAATAGATGCTATGGAGGTCTCCGGGACCAACCCGTTTAGGTTTCTGGTGGTTACCAGGATCCTTGCGGCAACCTGTATGCTTCCTATTTTGGTAATTGTAGGAGATTTTGTGGCACTAATAGGCTCTGCCCTTATAGAAAACACTAAAGGTGATGTTTCTTTTACCCTTTACTTTAACCAGGTTTTTGAAGCTCTTGAATTTACAGATTTACTTCCTGCTACCATAAAAACTTTCTTTTTTGGATTTGCCATTGGTCTGGTAGGCTGTTTTAAAGGTTACAATAGCAAAAAAGGAACCGCAGGAGTAGGAAAAGCTTCAAACTCTGCAGTGGTCTTTACCTCTATGCTCTTGTTTATATTAGATTTTATTGCCGTTTTTATAACCGATATTTTTTATAACTAAAGATGAAAAGCAACCCAGTAATAACGATAAATCATTTATATAAAAGCTTTGGAAAACTAGAAGTTCTAAAAGATTTTAATTTAAAGCTTTTTGAGGGAGAAAACCTTGTATTAATGGGAAAATCCGGTTCAGGGAAATCGGTGATGATTAAATGTCTTGTGGGCTTAATGGAAGCCGATAAAGGCGATATTAAAGTTCTGGGAAAGGATATCTCAAAATTAAAACAAAATGAGTTAGATGAATTACGAACAAAAATTGGTTTCTTATTCCAGGGCAGTGCTTTGTACGATTCTATGACCGTTCGGCAGAATCTAGAATTTCCTTTAAGAAGGCATAGTCATAACACCGAAAAGAAAACAGAGGAACTTGTAAAAGAAGCCCTGGCAAATGTTGGGTTACCAGATACTATAGATCTTATGCCCGCCGAGCTTTCTGGAGGGATGCAACGCCGTATTGCTTTGGCGAGGGCACTTATTTTAAAACCAAAGATTATTATTTATGACGAGCCTACTACAGGACTGGACCCAATAACCGCTAAGGAAATTATTTTATTGATGATGAATATTCAAAAGAAATATGCGACCTCATCACTAATAATTACCCATGATGTAGACTGTGCCCGGGTAATTTCAAATAGAATGATCTTGCTACTAGAGGGAAAAGATTATGCTGAAGGAAATTTTAAAGACCTGGCTACTTCTAAAGATCCAAAAATTAAAGCCTTTTTTAAATAGTATGCTATGAAATCTAATTCAAAACAAAATCTAAAATTAGGCCTTCTTATTATAGCAGGTATAATCATATTTAGCCTTGCCATTTTTTCAATTGGAAAAAAACAAAATCTTTTTGGCGATTCTATATTGATAAGTTCTGTTTTCAAAAATGTAAACGGCCTGCAACTTGGAAACAATGTTAGGTATTCTGGTGTGAATGTAGGAACTGTAAAAGACATTAAGTTCTTAAATGATACTGCCATTTGCGTAGATATGCTTATTAATCGTGAAACGGGGAGTTTAATTAAATATAGCTCCCTGGCAACTATAAATTCTGATGGTTTGGTGGGAAGCATGGTTTTAAATATTCTTCCTAACAGCCAGGCGGCTTCCAGAACAATACAGGAAGGAGACACCCTTGAATCTCTTAGCCAGGTAGCCACTGCCGATATGCTAAACACCTTAAGCCAAACCAACGAAAACGCTGCGCTTTTAACAGCCGATCTTCTAAAAATCACCAATAGTATAAATGCCGGTGAAGGTGTCCTTGGAGGTTTACTTAAAAATGATACCCTCGCAAAAAATTTACAGCAAACTACCGAAAATTTAAAAGAACTCACCCACTCTACTCGTATGGGAATTAATAAGATAAATGGCATTCTAAATTCAGTAGATTTTGAAAATAGTTTGGCCGGTCTGCTCCTTGCCGACTCCGCAGCTCAACACGACTTTAGTGTTATTGTTAAAGACCTAAAGATTTCTTCTTCACAAATAAAAGCCATAAGTACAGATTTGGAGATATTTTCAAATGATCTTACTTCAGAAAAAGGAGCCTTAAATTATATTATTAAAGATACTGCGTTTGTAGATCATCTGGATAATAGTATGCAGAATATTGAAGAAGCAACTCATAGGTTTAACGAGAATATGAAAGCCTTAAAACATAATATTCTATTTCGTGGATATTTTAGAAAACTGGAACGACAAAAAGCAAGGGAAGAAAAGAAAAAGCAATAAATTATATCTACTACCGAAAAAAGGGAGTATTAATTTAAATATTATCCATTCGCCATCTTTTTAGCTCTGGAAGTTTTTTTATGAGTTGGCGTGCTTCCTCAAGACTTATATCTTCCTGTACTTCTGCCATTTCCAGCAACTTGATTTCCAACTGGTGTAAATTAAGGGATTTATCAACAAATGCACCATCCTTATAGCAATCACGACAATAATCGGTATTTACCGACTTATCCCGATTTGTTCCGGCGTTAGCGGGCACAAAAGGCCATCCACAACTTTGGCAAATTAAAGTTTCCATAATATCATTTTTTATCTGCTAAGCAGTATTTTTAACTTTGAAAGCATTAACAGTTCGGCTTTGTTTTTTCCTGCAAAAGACGCTGCAATAGCATCAGCGGTTTCCCATATTAACTGTTTTATGTTTTGGGTAAATAATTGATGATGCTCTTTTTTATAATCCTTAAATTCGTTAAACGCCCAGTCTGCTGTGGGAGCATTTTCTTGCAACCAATCAAATACTATTTCAATTTGATAGGCTTCATCGGTTCCATACATATCGGTTGCGCTATCTACCGGCACCCATTGTTCTTTAACCAATTTCTTTAAAGTATTTATTTCTTCGGCACGTACTACTTTATCTGATGCTGCTATGGCATAGAAAAGTATCCCAATTTTAGTATAGAAATCTTCGGTGAGTATTGTTTTTTTAGAAATTTTCATATCTGGTTCTATTTTTTCACTTAAAGATACACTGGCTATAAGTGGTTAAAAATGATAAAAATCATTATTCATCTATATTTCTGAATAATCTCTTAAAGATATAGCAACCTAATTAATTGACTAAAAGAAATATATAATTTTTATGTTTTATGAATTTTTAAAATTACTTTGTATATTTAAGTGTTGTTTAATGCATTTCGCACTCCCCCATTGGAAATGCAAGGCAGTCTCCAAATCTTTTCTTTTTCTATTAATCGTAAGCTCATTTAGGATGAAGTGTATTGTATTTTGTTCAGAAAAAGTTAGTGATATTTTTAAACTAGAAAAATCGTCTATTTTAAAAGAGTACGCATTTGTGCATACAGCTACCTTAAAAGATTTAAACGACTTTCTAATTTCCCAAAGGCCAGAGCTAATTGTTTGGGATAAAAACACTAACATCCCTACTAGCATTTTTAGAAATAAGCAAAAATTACAGAGCATCCCGTTATTGTCTATTATCCCCGCAAAAAATCTTGATACCTGGCATCCGGTTCACAATAAGCATAAGTATGTACTGCGACCTTATTCCCTGGTTGAACTTCAACATAAAATAAAATCTTTAGTACCCATACAGCCACAAAAAAACCAAACAGTAAAAAACAGCAAAAGACCTATAATACCAGATATTAAATCTTTGAAAAACTATATCCAACAACAGGGAGAACCGGTAAAATGGGATAAAAATAAAATT
Source organism: Salegentibacter maritimus (assembly GCF_016236975.1). NCBI lineage: Bacteria > Pseudomonadati > Bacteroidota > Flavobacteriia > Flavobacteriales > Flavobacteriaceae > Salegentibacter > Salegentibacter maritimus. The sequence goes on along the minus strand of NZ_JAEHNY010000005.1, from coordinate 207,832 downwards.
ATATTTAGGGAAAACAGGCATTCCAGCTTTATCTATTTGGTAAACAAGGGACTTCTTAAAACTTTTAGGATGGATCAGTTAGGAAAAGAACTAATTACCGGTATTTATCGTAAAAATGAGTTGCTGGGTCTTTATGGCTTCCACGATAATCTCATTTGTCCCGAAACCGCCAGTAGTATAGAAGCTTCTACAGCCTATCGCTTTCCATATAAAAGCTTTAAGGAACTTTTAGAGAACAATCCTAACCTCGGTTTAGATTTGGCACAACTTTTAACCGATACCGTGTTAAGGCTTAAATCACAACTTTTAGAAATGGCCTATGCTTCAGTTTTAAAAAAAACTTCTACTACCATACTACAATTTGCCGATGATTTAAAGCAACCCGACTTTAATGGCCTAAAAATTTCCAGAACAGATTTGGCCAGTATGGCAGGAATTTCACCTGAAAGCTTTATAAGAAGTCTTTCCTGTCTTAAAAAAGAAGGTATAATAGCCATAAAGGGAAAAAATATAAACATTTTAAACTCAGAAAGACTCCAGGAAATCATATAGCCTTAATTTTTTGTTAAAAATTAAGTTTCTGACATATATCATTATTTCTGAGCTTTTTATAAACTATTTTCATATCCTTGAAATAAAGCAAAATATAAATTTGATTTCCTTGTACTTTTGAGAGTATGGAATCAAATTTTAGAAGATATCAAAGGTATTTTTTAACCAGATATACAAATTTTACTTCGTGTAAGATCACTGATATCATCCAGGTGTTAAAGAGTAAACTTAATATCTTCTCTAGGAAACAGGAGGCAATGGTCTCCTGTTTCTGTGTTTAGATATCTTCCACACAGAACAAAAAAAACATAAAAACCTGATTTACATCATATTAAAACTAATTTTTTAAAAGTAATTTAATGTACTCTTTAGAGAAATTATTAACCATTAAATTCTAAATATTATGTCTATCACAAAAAGCAAACGTAGAACTCCAACTATGGAAAGTTCTTTATTGAGTTCGTATCCATTTTTCTCTGATTTAATGGATACTAAAAGAGGAATTTTTAACTTGAACCGTCTCTTTAACGGAGATTTTGATGAGGATCTTCCTGCGCTAAATGTAAAAGAAAAAGAAAACGAGTTTGAAATTGAACTTGCAGCTCCCGGACTCTCAAAAGAGGATTTTAAAATTTCTATTGAAAACGGCATTTTATCTATTTTGGCAGAAAAGGAAAATGAAGTTGAAGAAGAAAAAGAAAATTTTGTGAGAAAAGAGTTTAGCTACAACAGCTTTTCCAGAAATATAAGTTTACCAGACGAAGTAGATTTGGACAAAGATATAGAGGCGAAATACAAAGGAGGAATACTTAAGATGAATCTGAAAAAAAGAAAGGGCGAAAAGGCGAAAAAAGCAAAAACAGTAAATGTATCCTAAATTAACTCGTAGCAAGCCTATGAGGAACTACATCTCAATTATAAAATGGAGAAGTAAACTACCTTAAGGCAGTCTTGGGTATTATAAACTTTGGGATATCAATAAAAATGCAGGCTCGTAAAAACGGGGCTGCATTTTGCTTAAAGTTTATGAATCCTCCATTTTCCGTTAGGCCCTTTAACACTTAACAAATTTTCTCCTAGCCACTTTGCATTAATTTCAGGTGCATCCTTTAGTTTCTTTCTAGATACAGAGACCGGGAAAGGACCTTCCAGATATTTTAATATTTCACCTTCCCTATTCAGAAGCACTATATCATATTTATAAGAAATCACCCTTTTGCCTAAAAGCTGGTTTTCTCCTAGCTCCTCTTTTTCAAGTTTTATTGCAAGTGCCTTGCCATGAGAGAAGTTACTTAGGTTTAAGTAAACCGGTTCTATGATAGTTTTTCCTTCTGCATTGATAAAACCGTAATAATTAATACCGTTTTTTTGTTTTTTAATGATAGCCCGACCATCTTTTATTTGTGGATATTTTATTCCTGACACTCCAATTGTACCGGGTTTCGGATTTTCATTAGCAATAAGGTCGTTTCTAAAAGATACTACCATATTCCCGTTAGCGTCTAAAAAACCCCAGGTATTGGCATGCCTTACAGCGGTAAACCCATTTTCCTTATTGGCTACATAATCAAACTCTTTAGGCTCTTGTGCAAATAACACAATAGGAAAACTTAATAAGATTCCTAACAGTAAATTTTTCATCCCTAAAAGTTTTAAAACAACTTTTAAATATAACATAAAATACTGTAAATAAAACTGATAGACGTCATACTAAACAAAAAGCTTTTGTAGCTTTATATGTTTTAAATTGAGAAACAAACTGATTTTCCTCATAGTTTAAACTTAGTTCTTGGGTTAACTTTATAAATCAAAGGTTCAGAAAATGAGAAAGATAATTATACCCACAGATTTTTCGGAAAATGCAAACAATGCTTTGCGTTATGCCTGCCAACTTTTTAAATACGAAAAAAGTGAACTTATTCTTTTACATGCCTATGCCGAAAAGGTATATGCCGATGAAAATGTATTAAGCAATGCACTAATGGACGAATTAAAAACTGTTACAAAAATAAGATCTGAAGAAGAATTGGGTAAAATAAGTTTAAAGGTTCACGATGAATTTTGTAATCCCCGGCATAAAGTAAAATTGATAGCTGCTTTTGGAGACCTTGTAGATGAAGTAAACAGTTTAGTAAATTCAGAAAATGCCGATCTTGTAGTGATGGGAACACGCGGACTTACCAACGACAGCAGCCTGGGAATGGGCAGTAACACCCTAATGGTCTTAAAATACGTACAATGCCCGGTACTGGCTATCCCCGCTAATTTTACATATAACGAGCCTAAAAATATTCTGTTTCCAACCAATTTTTTAATTCCCTATCAAAAAAGAGAATTAAAGGTTGTGGGGGAGATTGCCCGGGATTTTAATTCAAAAATCCACTTTCTCTACTTGTCCAAACATAAAGCTACCTCTTCCCGCCAACAGGATAATTTAGAATTTTTAAAACAACAGTTCTACAATACAATAACCGAAGTACACCAAAAAGATGAACTGAGAAAGGAAAAAGCCATAGAAGATTTCATTGCTACCAATAAAATAGACCTTTTAGTTATGGTAAATTCCCGGCACACATATTTAGAAGACATGCTATTAACCTCCACAATAGATAAGGTAGGTTTACACCCAAGCGTACCCTTGCTTGCTTTACAAAATTTTAATAGAGAATGCGTTTAAAACTTAGAAATCATGAAAAAAATACTCTTACCCACCGACTTTTCTGAAAATGCATACAATGCTATTAAATATGCGCTTACTATTTATAAAAATGAGGAGTGTAGGTTTTATTTGTTAAACACCTATACACCGGTTTTATATGATACCGAATATATTTTATACAACAGTACACAACCTAATCTTGCCGAAGTTTACCAAAAAAATTCTCAAAACGGCTTAAAAAAGGTAGCACAAAAAATTAAACGTGATTTTAATAACCCAAATCATCATTTTGAACAAATTTCAGCTTTCAACCTTTTAATAGATGAGATGAAAGAGCAGGTTAAATCTAAAGAAATAGACCTTGTGGTTATGGGAACCCAGGGAGCTACCGGTGCCGAAGAAATATTAATTGGTACCAATACGGTACAGGCCATAAACAAACTAAGAATTCCATTACTTACTATCCCTTCTGGATATGAATATGAATCTCCAGCAAATATTCTGTTTCCAACAGATTTTCAATTGCATTTTAGCTCCCCACAGCTGGAACCCATTCTAAATGTTGCCAAAAATCATACATCTAAACTGGATATCCTACATGTTTTCTTCGGAAAAGATCTTGATGAAACCCAGGAAAAAAATAAAAAAAACCTAAATGAAGTCCTTGATGATTTTCCACATCAATTCCACTCTATAGAAGATAAAAGTATAACCAGCGCCATTAAAAATTTTCAGGAAAAAAATAAGGTAGATATGCTTTTTATGGTGAATAACAAACATAGCTTTTTTGAAAACTTACTCTTTAGACCGGTAGTTAACAAAATAGGCTTTCATATTAAAGTACCGTTTATGGTGATTCCCTCAGGAAAATTCAGCTAATTATGAAAAACATACTCATCCCCACCGATTTTTCAGTTAATGCCTGGAAAGCTACTGTTTATGCATTTCGTTTGTTTGAAAATGAACTATGTAATTTTTATTTTTTAAATGCATGCAAACCCGAATTCTATACGCCAGATATAAATGGCCATAGTTTATCTCAAGCAAAAGAAGATAATAAAGCATTAATGGGAAAACTATTAAAGGAAGTAGCTATAGTTAATAAAAACCCGCATCACAGGTTTAAATCTTTAATACTGGAATCCTGGTTAAACGATGCCATAACAGAAATTCAAAAGGATATAATTTTTGATCTCATAATTATGGGAACCAAAGGCGAAAATGAGCCCGACGACAAGATTTTTGGCACCAATAGCATGAATGTTGTAGAAACGGTAGAACATATGCCCGTTCTCTTAATTCCAGATCAAAGTGTATATGTGCCTGAAGTAAAAAAAGAAATGGTTTTGGCCACCCGTTTTGACAAATCTTTTTCTATTGCCGAAATCAATTTTTTAATAGATATGGCCAAAAAATTTAAAGCCAGTATTAGAATTCTCTACATTCAGGACACCGATAATCTTTCTGATGATCAGGAGACCAGAAAAGAAGAATTACATGAGTATTTTAAAGACATATCCCACAGCTTTCATACATTAACAGATATTGAAGTTGCGAAGGGTATTCATAGCTTTATTCAAAGCCGGGGCAGCGACATTTTGGTTTTAAACCATAAAAAAAGAGGTTTTATTAAAACACTTTTTTCTAAATCCCTGCTTAAAGAATTGGGAAGAAAACCACAAATTCCCACCATCTTTATGCCCACAAATTTATAATGTAGAATTCATTATTTTTAAATAAAAGAATAAAAATGGATGTCTCCAACTTACAGGTTATAAAAGCTTCCGGTGAAAAAGTTCAGTTTTCTATAGATAGGGTTGCTGAATCCCTAAAGCGATCTGGGGCCAATAATAAATTAATTAATAGTACACTAGAAAGTCTTAAGAAAGAACTGTATGATGGCATTACTACCAAAGAAATATACACGCGTGCTTTTAGTTTGCTTAAAAAAGGAAATAATACCAGCGCTTCTAAATACAAATTAAAGACAGCAATTTACGAATTGGGGCCAACAGGATTTCCGTTCGAAAAATTTATTGCCGCACTTTTAAACCATAGTGGTTATAAAACTGAAACCGGGAAAATATACCAGGGTAAATGCGTAACTCATGAAATTGACGTAGAGGCAAAATCAGATACAAAATTAATTCTTATAGAGTGTAAATTCCATAATGCCGGTAAAAATAGTGATGTAAAAATTCCATTATATATAGATTCAAGAATTCGGGATATAAAAAACTTTAGAAAAAACAATAATCATAAACTTGAATTGGAGGAGGCTTGGGTAGTTACCAACACCCGTTTTACTGCAGATGCTATACAGTATGGTAAGTGCAGTAATCTAAAGTTATTAAGTTGGGATTATCCAAAGGGGCAGGGTTTAAAAGATAGAATAGACAGGCTAGGTTTATACCCCATAACCGTTTCTACCCTACTTTCAGAAAGAGAAAAGAATTTTTTACTTAGCAGAGATATAGTTTTATGCCAGGATCTTATAAATGATAAATTCTATCTGGATCAACTGGAAGTTCATAATCCGCGTAAAAAAAGAATCCTAAAAGAAATGGAAGAGCTTTGCAAAAATTAAACCTATGGGAGAAAATATAAAAATCCATTTTTTAGGCGCAGCAGGTACAGTTACCGGCTCTAAATTTCTTTTGGAAACATCGGAATTAAATATTTTGATAGACTGCGGCCTTTTCCAGGGAATTAAAAGTTTAAGAGAGCTAAATTGGAAAGATTTTCCATTTAACCCCACCTCTATAGATATCATTTTATTAACTCACGGCCATCTAGACCATACAGGTTATTTACCGCGATTAGTAAAACAGGGCTATAGAAATCCAATTTTAGGAACACCTCCTACCTTGGGTATTACAGAAATCATCTTAAAAGATAGTGCAAAAATACAGGAAGAAGATGCCGAGAGGGCCAATAATGAAACCTATAGTAAGCACCAACCGGCCTTGCCCCTATATACCACGCCAGATGCTGAAAAAACTATTAATTTATTTGAAAGTATTAACCTAAATGAATGGTACCAGCTTTCAAAAAATATTAAATATCGGTATCAGGCAAATGGTCATATTCTAGGTTCTTCCTTCATTGAACTGGATATTTTCAATAAGCGCTTTGTATTTTCAGGTGACATTGGCAGAAAAAAAAATTTACTTCTAGATCCCCCCAGTAAGCCCGAAAAAGCAGATTACTTATTTCTGGAAAGTACTTACGGAGATAGACTACACCCCAACGATAAGTCGGACGAAATACTTACCAAAGCTATAAAAGAAACCCTATCTAATAAAGGGAGCCTCATTATTCCAAGCTTTGCAGTAGAACGTTTACAGGGAATCATGTATAAAATTTACTTATTAGCCAGAGAGAAAAAAATTCCCAAAATAGCCATTTATATAGATAGCCCAATGGGGAACAAGATTTTAGGCTTGTTTTACAGTTTTGCCGAATGGCATAAGCTAAGCACTAATGAAATGAAAGATATGCTTTCCTACTTTAATATTATCACTTCTTATCGTGATACCTGGAAAACCATAGACGAAAAACACCCTAAAATTGTTATTGCCGGAAGTGGAATGGTTACGGGAGGTAGGGTACTTACTTATTTGCGCTATTTAATAGATAAACCTCAAACAACAGTTTTATTAGTAGGATACCAGGCCGAAGGTACTCGTGGAAGACAGCTGGAAAATGGAGCCGCGGAAGTGAAAATCTTCGGGAAATACTGCCCTGTAAAAGCAAAAATTTTAAAAGTTGAAAGCCTCTCTGCTCATGCCGATCAGGAAGAATTATTAGACTGGCTTTCTAGCATAAAAAATAATCCCCGAAAAATATTCTTAACTCATGGAGAGCCCACAGCCCTCGACTCGTTAAGAGTTAAAATTAAAGATCTATATAATTCTGAATTAGTAATTCCCAATCTTTATGATATTACCAGCCTAAAACTTTAAAAATCCAGAAATTTCACGAAAACCTTTTCGTAAAATTTAGCACATATATTACTGCAATAATGGCAGAAATATGTCAGTTATTCTATAGAATCAATCTAAATTATCAGTTATAGTTTTTTTCTATGATTTAATCAGGACCGGTCTATAATTATAAAAAGAAAAAAGACTATTTCCTATCAGGGCTATTTTTTATAAGGAAAAAACTCACAGTCCAGTTAATCCCAGGTATAAAAGCTATAGGGGTTCCTAAAGTTTCTAAAAGCTCTCTTCTAAAAAAGCAAAAAGTATCTTTTAGATTAGTTTAACCATATATTTTCTTAGTTCCCACAAAAATAAATTAATTTAATCCTGATTTTAAGTCATAAAACCATTTTGGCAGGAATCGTCGTATGGTCTTTGTTCCCTATGTGAAGGATTTAGTAATCCAAAAGACGAAATAGAATTAATTAACCAAAAAATATAGAATGAAAGTATTAGTTATTGGAGCAGGAAATATGGGATTAACTTACGCTGAAGGAATGGCGAAGTCCAGTTTACTTAATCATCGTAACCTAATGATTTTTGACAAATCGGCTGAGGTAATAACCACCCTTAGCAAGCTAGATCATTTTGATGTATATGATGATATAGAGGAATGTCTTCCTGAAGCAGATATCGTATTTCTGGCTGTTAAACCATATCACTGCGATGCTTTGTTTGAAGAAATTAGACCATTGGTAAACGATCAGCAAATTTTTGTTTCACTAATGGCAGGTGTAACTATAGATAAAATACAGGAAGGTTTAGACGTTAAAAAAGTTGTGCGTTCTATGCCAAACCTTCCGGCCCAGGTGGGTAAAGGAGTTACCTCGTTTACAGAAGCCGAAGAAGTATCCAGGGTAGAACTATTAATGGTAAGAAACTTACTGGATACTACAGGAGCATCAATTCACGTACAAACAGAAGAATTTATAGATGCTTCTACAGGTATTTCAGGAAGTGGACCAGCATATGTATTTTATTTTATGAACTCCATGTTAGAGGCGGCCTTAAAAATGGGCTTCTCTAAAAACGATTCTAAAGTATTGGTTAGCCAAACTTTTGAGGGTGCTGTAAAACTATTTAATGAATCAGATCTTTCCCCGAGTACATGGATGGATCGTGTAGCCTCTAAAGGAGGGACAACCCGTGCCGCTTTAGATTCCATGGATGAAAATAATGTTGAAGAGCTTATTAAAGATGCCGCTTATGCTGCTTTTGACAGAGCCGTTGAGTTAGGTAAAGAATAGTTAATTTTAAATAGAAGTTTAAATATAACTTTATAAAATGAAAAAAAAGAGAATTGTAGTTAAGGTCGGAACGAATGTAATGACCAATAAAGATAATAGGATTTTAGGTCCCGTGCTAAAACATCTTGTAGAACAAATAGCTACTTTATATGAAGAAGATGTAATGGTAGTTCTGGTTTCATCAGGATCGGCCATTGCCGGAAAAGAAGTTTTGGGTGATGTAAATATTGAAGACCCCTCTAAAAGAAGGCAGGTATTTTCGGCCGTGGGCCAACCTCGTATGATGCGCCACTACTACAGCATTTTTCACGATTATGGAATGCGTTGCGCACAGGTACTTGCCACTAAAAGAGATTTTAGCCCGGGAATTCATCGTGAAAACATGATTAACTGTTACGAATCTTTACTATCGGAAGGAATAATTCCTATTGCTAATGAAGATGATGCCGTCTCAGTAACCATGTCTATGTTTTCTGATAATGATGAACTTGCAAGCCTGGTGGCCGAATTAATAGATGCAGATTCTTTAATTATCCTTAGTGATACAGACGGGCTTTACACCGGTCACCCAGAGGATGATGATTCTGAAAAACTAAACAAGGTACAGGTAGATGAAAATGTTGAAAAATATGTTCAGGAATCTGGTAAAGGCGAAGGTGAAGGTCGCGGCGGTATGGAGTCTAAAATAAAGATTGCAAAAGGTACTGCCAATAAAAACATTACCACTTATATAGCCAATGGGAAACAAAGAAATGTGATTTTAGATATCGTGGCCGGTAAGCCGGTAGGTACTAAATTCACCGCCTAAACTAATTTAAAGAACTCTTTTAGCTGTAGCTGCAAAATCAATAGATTTCAGCTAGACTTAAAAAATGTCCTAATGTTCATATTTGAACAATAAATTGAAGTTTAATCAAACTAAAATATAACTAAGTAATGAAATTAATAGATTCTAAAACCAAAAATAACGTGCTGCAATCCATGATAAATATCCTGGATAAAAGACGTGAAGAAATAGTTGCCGAGAATAAAAAGGATCTCGATGCCTTTGGTAATGGAGACCAGGCAATGTACGACAGGCTGGTTGTAAATAATGCCAAGGTAGATGATATGATTCGCTCCGTAAAAGAAGTAATGGAGCAGGAAGATCCTGTAGGCCAGGTTATAGAGCATAGAAAGTTAGACACCGGTTTAGATATCACCAATAAAACTGCACCTTTCGGGACCATCATGATTATTTATGAATCCCGCCCTGATGTTACTATTGAAGCTGCAGTGCTTGCGTTTAAAGCAAATAACAAGATTTATTTAAAAGGTGGTAAAGAAGCAAACCACTCTAATAAAATTCTTGAAGATTGCTGGCACGAGGCGCTTGTAGAAAACAATTTGGAGAAAGACTGGATCGAGCTGTTACAAATGAACAGAACCGAAACCCAGGATTTCCTTAAAAACCCACCGCAACATATAGACCTTGTGGTACCAAGAGGTGGAGAAAAACTTATTGCTTTTGTTAAAGAACACTCTACCGGAGCTGTATTGGTAAGTGGGCGCGGAAACAACTTCCTTTATGTATCTAAAAATGCCAATTTCGACACTGCAAAAAAAGTAATGTTGAACGCCAAAATAGATAAGATTTCAGGATGTAATGCCTTAGATAAGGTATTAATAGACAAAAATCTTCCTGATTTTGAAAAAAGAGTCCAGGAACTCTATGATATGTTCAAGGAAAATAAAGTACATATTCAGGTAGATGATGCTATCGCTGAAATCTTACCAAATGAAGAAAAGATAAGTTCAGAAGATACCTGGTACGAAGAATTTCTAGCCATGAGAATTGTTCTGGGTGCTATTGATGGAAATAACGCTGCCATTAACAAAATCAATAAATATTCAGGAGGACATTCTTCTGTGATTGTTACTGAAGATAAAAATGAAGCAGCCAATTTTATGGAACAGGTAGACAGTGCTGCCGTATACCATAATGCTTCTACTCGCTTTACCGATGGCGGTCAAATGGGAGTTGGAGCAGAGCTTGCTATTAGTACCGATAAACTTCACCACCGTGGGCCACTTGGTTTAAAACAATTGGTAACCAATAAATATTATGTGTTAGGTGAAGGCCATATTAGAGAATAAATATTTCTAATTTCAAAACATTTGGGCCATACCTGGCTTTTAATATAAAGACTGTCTTAACATAATTTAAGGCAGTCTTTTTTTATTGAACATTTCTTTTTTAATAAATGTAACTTTTACAGAGTTGGTGAGTCTTATTAAAAAAGAAAAGTTTATACATGAAAAAAGCAATTTATACGCTGGCCTTTATTGGCGCTCTCTACAGCTGTAAAACTACCCAAACCCCAAACCAGGATGAACCGGTAATTGCAAGCATAGATCTTGTAAATGTCGAAAACGATAAAGTTTCGGTAGAAATTAATCCAGATAAATTTACCACTGCAAACACTACTTTTTATATTCCCAAAACCGTACCCGGCACCTACTCTACCGATAACTACGGTAAATTCATTGAAAATTTTAAAGCCTTAGATTATAACGGCAATGAGCTGGAATTTGAAAAAGTAGACGATAATTCCTGGTTTGTTCCTAATGCCAAAGACTTAGATAAAGTAAGTTACCAGGTTAACGACACCTACGATATTGAAGGCGAAGAAGGAGTTTTCTCCCCATCGGGTACAAATATTGAAGCCGGTAAAAATTTTATGCTCAATCTTCACGGATTTGTAGGCTATTTTGAAAATGAAAAAGAAGAAGCATACCAATTACAAATAAAAAGGCCACACAGCCTTATTCCCGGAACTGCTCTAAGTAAAACAGTGGCAGCTTCTACCAGTATGGAATTCAAAGAAGACATCTTTTCCTTAAAAAGATACTTTGAGGTTATTGATAACCCAATTATGTATGCCACTCCCGATACTACAAGCTTTATGGTAGAAGGAATGGAAGTGCTTATTAATGTGTATTCGCCAAACAAAAAATACACTTCAAAAAGTATAAAACCCGGAATTGAAAAAATGATAAGTGCCCAAAAACAATTCCTGGGCGAGATAGATAATACCGGAAAATATGCCATCCTGCTATATCTTTCAGATAGCGAGACTCAAGATGCCCGTGGTTTTGGAGCTTTAGAGCACCATACTTCTACCGTGGTAGTACTTCCCGAGTCTATGCAACCGCAACAATTAGAGGAAACAATGACAGATGTGGTTTCTCACGAATTTTTTCACATATTAACCCCTCTTAATGTCCACTCAAAAGAAGTACATTATTTTGATTATAATGATCCAAAAATGTCTCAGCATTTATGGATGTATGAAGGAGTAACCGAATATTTCGCCAACCTGTTTCAAATAAATCAGGGGCTTATAGATAAGCAGGATTTCTATGGTAGGATATCAGATAAAATAAAAACTGCACAACAGTTTGACGATACAATGCCATTTACTGAAATGAGCAAAAATATCCTTGAAGAACCTTATAAAGACAGTTATTACAATGTGTACCTAAAAGGCGCCTTAATTGGTATGGCCCTGGATATTCGTTTAAGGGAACTAAGCGATGGCGATATGGGAATTCTAGACCTTATGAAAGCTCTTAGCAATAAATATGGTATGGATAAACCTTTTAACGACGAAGAACTTTTTAATGACATTGTAAGCCTTACTTATCCTGAAATAAGAACGTTTTTAGAAACTTATATTAGTGGATCTACCCCTATTCCCTACCAGGAATTTTTCGAGAAAGTAGGTTTAACAGAATCTGAAGCGCAGGTAAACACCGGCTATTTTATTAAAGGTCAAATTCCTTATATAGATGGTGACCCTGCCACTAAAGAGTTGTTTTTTAGAGAAAACATTGAATTTAATTCCTTTCTTAAAAAACTTGGGGTAAAAGGTGGAGATATTATTAAGTCTGTAAACGATGAGGAGTACAATATTCAAAATGTTTACAATTTAATCATGACAGCTGAATCCTGGGAAGAAGGAGAAAAAGTAAATTTTGTAGTAGTACGAAATGGCGAAGAATTACAGCTTAGCACAACTGCTTCCCAACCAACAGATACTGAAACTACACTTACCGAAGAAGAATTATCAGAGAATAGTCAAGAAGTTAAACTTAGAAATGCTTGGTTAAAAGGTTAATAGATTTTAATGTAAGTATTCTGGGCGGCGGGAGATTCCCGCCGCTTTTTTATTTCCATAATCGGGTTATATCCTTTAAATTAGGGCGGCCAACTATCTTTAAAATTAATTTATGGAAATACCTATTTTACAGGACATTGTAATTATTCTTGGACTATCAATTTTGATAATTCTTTTATTTCAAAAAATAAAAGTGCCTTCTATTCTAGGCTTTCTTCTGGCAGGAATAATTGCAGGCCCCCATGCTTTTAACCTTATTAGTTCTTCGCATGAGGTAGAATTGCTTTCTGAAATAGGTATTATTTTTCTCTTGTTTGTTATTGGAATTGAGCTGTCTGTAAAAGAGCTCATTTCTATGAAAAACACGGTACTAATTGGGGGAGGACTCCAGGTTGGGGGTACCATTCTGTTTACTAGCCTAATTGCTTACTTTCTAGGTTTACCATTAAATTCGGCCATCTTTTTAGGGTTTTTATTCTCTTTAAGTAGTACGGCCATTGTTTTAAAGCTCATACAGGAACGGGGAGAAATTACAGCGCCACATGGAAGGGTAGCTCTTGGGATTCTTATCTTCCAGGATATCATTGTGGTTCCTATGATGCTGCTAACTCCTATTTTAGCAGGTGATGGCGGCGATATTGCAACTACCGTACTGTTTCTTATTCTTAAAATCTTGGGGGTTGGAGCCGTAATATTTTTATTGGCGCGGTATATTGTACCACGTATTTTTAGTATGGTGGTAAAAACAAAGAGTAAAGAACTTTTTATTTTAACTACAGTCGTTTTCTGTTTTGCAATTGCATGGCTTACTTCTTCTGTTGGATTATCCCTGGCATTGGGTGCTTTTTTCGCCGGACTTATTATTTCGGAATCTGAATATAGTCACCAGGCAACCGCAAATGTATTACCGTTTCGTGAAATATTTATTAGTTTCTTTTTTATCTCTGTAGGAACGCTGCTGAATTTAGAATTTTTCATCCAAAACATTTTCATAATCCTGGCCCTTGTTATTGGCGTTGTTTTACTAAAAATGCTGGTTGTAGGCGCTACCGTTCTATTGCTAAAATACCCTCCCAGAACCATCTTTTTAAGTTTGTTTAGTCTTTTCCAGGTTGGGGAATTTTCTTTATTGCTCTCGGGAGTAGGCCTGGACAATAATATTATTCCAGATAGTATTTACCAGTACTTCCTGGCAATCTCTATTATTACCATGGGCCTTACCCCCTTTCTTATTGATGCCGCACCAAAAATCACCTACGCTATTTTAAAGGCACGGGTACCTTCTACGGTAAGGCATAGATTAGAAAGATTTAATAAACAAAAATCTGCGGAAGAAAATACTACTGAACCAAAAAAATTAGAAGACCACCTAATTATTATCGGCTACGGTATAAATGGTGAAAACATTGCAAAAGCAGCCAGAAATGCCGAAATACCTTATGTTGTTCTAGATACCGATCCCGTAACTTTTAAAAAGGCAAAAAATAACAACGAACCCGTTATTTTTGGAGATGCAACCAATTCGCTTATCCTAAAACACCTTCACGTACAGGAAGCACGGGTGGTGGTAATTGCCATTTCGGACCCGGGAGCGACTAAAAAAATTATAAATAATGTTCGGTTATTTACTAAAACAGCTTTTATAATTGTAAGAACCCGCTATGTAAGGGAGATTGAAGAAAATATTAAACTGGGAGCAGACGAGGTAATTCCAGAGGAATTCGAAACATCTATAGAAATCTTTACCCGGGTGCTAAAACAATATCTGGTTCCCTATAACGAAATAATGGATTTTACAGCTAATATCAGGTCATCAGATTACGAAATGCTTACTTCTGTAAAAGGAAGACCACATAAGCCTTCGCTACAACACCTTCATATCCCAAATCGGGAAATTGTAACCTTAAGCGTTCAACAAAACAATAGGGAAATTGTAGGTAAAAGCATTGAAAGTTCAGGAATTGGTAAAAACTTCAGGGTTACCGTATTGGCCATTAAAAGAGACACCCAATATATTACCGAAGTACTTCCCGACACTAAGATAAAACAAGGAGATTTACTTTATATTTTTGGGAATCCAATAAACATAAGCAGGTTAAACGAAAAGCTTTCTTATTAAATACACTAAAGTAAACTACCTCGTAGCAAGCCCACGAGGCATTCGTTGGAAACAAATTTTTAATTTCAAGGCAAACCTCGAGGTATTACACCCTTGGCGGTGCCAATAAAAGGCTTGTAAATTGCTTATAATAAGCACAAATTAGAAGTTTTAAAACTTAATAACCAAATAGCAACAAAAAGCTTTCTTAAATATTAGCAAAAAACACGTATGTGTTCCTGAACCTATTGGTGTTATAATTTTAAATAAATATCTTTAATAATTAGATAACCTAACACCAATAAACTATATGTCTGTACTCCCCGATCATCTTTTACGCTATCAGAAATTTATAGGCTTTATGCTTAAATACTGGAATAGCGATTTGTTTGGAAATGCTGCTTCTAAGGCGATGGAAGGGAATACAGCAAATTCTGAAAACAGCTACGAGCAAACGCCCAACGAGCTGGTAGAAGACCTAAAAAATATGGGGCCTACCTATATAAAAATGGGGCAATTGCTTTCTACCCGCCCCGATCTTTTACCCGATGATTACTTAAAAGCTTTGGCCACTTTACAGGACGATGTCCCTGCCATTCCTTATAACGAGGTTCAACAAATTGTTGAAGAAGAAATAGGGACCAAAATTTCAAAAGCATTTAAAAGTTTTGAAGAAAAACCACTGGCAAGCGCATCTATTGGGCAGGTACATAAAGCTAGTTTAAGATCGGGAAAACCGGTAGCGGTTAAAATACAACGCCCGGGAATAAAAAAGCAATTCCTGTTAGACCTTGATACCTTAAAAGAATTGGCCGAACTAGCCGTTAAACACAGTACCACCGCGAAAAAATATGCTTTCGACGATGTTTTAGCTGAATTGAGACGAATTTTATTGCAGGAGCTGGATTACAACAGGGAAGCGCAAAACCTAATTACCCTGGGTGAAAATTTAAAAAGCTTTAAAGATCTAATCGTTCCTCAACCTATTCAGGATTATTCTTCGGGTAAGGTGCTTACTATGGAATATATTGAAGGGCAAAAAATAACTTCTATTTCACCGCTTAAACAAATTGAAGTAGACTATGCTCCTTTGGTAGATCAATTGGTGAATGCCTATTTAAAGCAGGTTATCAATGATGGATTTGTACATGCCGATCCGCATCCCGGTAATATTCAATTTACAAAAGACGATAAAATTGCACTTATAGATTTGGGCATGGTGGCCAGGTTTAGCCCTGCCATGAAAAATTATATTTTAGAACTTTTATTGGCTATTAGCAGCAATAATGGCGAAGAAACGGCCAGGATACTCCTAAACATGAGTGAGGTAACCGAAAATGCTAATCTAAAATATTTTAAAAAGACCATTAGCGATATTATTATGGCCAGTGAGCATAGTACGGCAAAAGATATGCAAACCGGCCGTTTGCTAATTCAGTTAAATCGACTCGCTGCTGAAAACGGGATTCACCTCCCGGTTGAAGTTAATATTCTTGGTAAGATTCTTTTGAATATGGATCAGATTATTGCGGTATTAGACCCCGATTTTGATCTTAGGGATGCCATTAAAAGACACGCCAATAAAATAATGCGAGATAAAATGTATGAAGAGTTGAAGCCTGAAAATTTCTTTTCTTCGGTATTGGCTTCCAAGAAGTTTATAGAATATTTGCCCGATAGATTAAACACCATTTCAAAGAATCTTTCAGAGAATGAATTCAGTATTAAAATAGATGCTTTTGACGAGAAACGGGTTACCGATGGTTTCCAAAAGGTTGCCAACCGTATCACACTGGGATTAATTATAGCCGCGATGATTATTGGAGCCGCCATGTTAATGCAGGTGCCCTCAGATTTTATGATATTGGGATATCCGGGACTGGCCATGATTTTCTTTCTATTGGCCGCTATTGGCGGAATTATTCTAAGCTATATTATCGTTTTTAGAGATGAAAACCTTAATAATAAAGATTGAGGTATTTGGGTAATTGTGCTTTTCAGTGTATTTTTCGATTCTAAAAATTAGAGCACATGAAAAACATCTTTACCCCAGTATTTTTACTTGTATTTATAGCTACGGCCTGGAGCCAAAAAGTTGAAATTCCTGTAGATACAAGTATCACTACCAAACATTCGGTGAACATTAATTCAAAGAATATAGATTATACCGCTACCACCGGAATGCAGCCGCTTTGGAATAATGATGGTGATCCTATTGCCAGCCTTTTTTATACCTATTATAAAAGAAGCGATATAAAAAATACCGAAAATCGTCCCCTGGTAATTTCATTTAATGGGGGCCCCGGTTCGGCCTCGGTATGGATGCATATTGCATATACCGGCCCAAGAGTTTTAAAAATTGATGATGAAGGATTCCCTATTCAACCCTACGGAATTAAAGAAAATCCGCATTCTATTTTAGATATCGCTGATATCGTTTATGTAAATCCAGTAAATACAGGCTTTTCCCGCCCTATCCCAAATAAGGAAGGAAATGTTCATAAAGAAAAATTCTTTGGCGTAGATGCCGATATTAAATATCTGGCCGAATGGTTAAATACTTTTGTAAGCAGAAATAACCGCTGGTTATCACCAAAATATCTTATTGGAGAAAGCTATGGCACTACCCGTGTTTCAGGATTGGCCTTAGAACTTCAAAACAGTCAATGGATGTACCTTAACGGAGTAATTTTAGTTTCTCCAACCGAATTAGGAATTAAACGCGACGGACCAGTAGAAGTTGCCAATAGGCTTCCATATTTCGCAGCCGCTGCCTGGTATCACGATGCTTTGCCGACAGAACTTCAAAATAAAGAATTAAAAGACTTACTGGAAGAAGTTGAAGATTACACAATTAACGAGTTAACCCCGGTACTTGTAAAAGGAGGATTTACCGAACCTGCAATAAAACAAGCTGCCGCCGAAAAAATGGCTTATTATTCCGGAATTTCCAAAGAAGTAATTCTTCAAAATAACCTGGATGTTGGCTATCGTTATTTTTGGAAAGAATTAAAAAGAAAAGATGGGGTTACCGTAGGAAGACTGGACTCCAGGTATTTAGGAATAGATGCTAAAGAAGCCGGAGATTCACCAGATTACAATGCTGAGCTAACTTCCTGGCTGCATTCCTTTACACCGGCAATTAACCATTACTTGCGTAATGATCTTAAATTTAAAACCGATCTAAAGTACTATATGTTCGGGCCTGTGCATCCCTGGGACCGTAGCGGTAATAATACCGGTGAAAATTTAAGGCAGGCCATGGCACAAAACCCAAACCTGGATGTACTGGTACAGGCCGGATACTTTGATGGTGCTACCACTTATTTTAATGCCAAGTATAGCATGTGGCAATTAGACCCGAGCGGTAAAATGAAAGACCGTTTAAGTTTTAAAGGCTATGAAAGCGGCCACATGATGTATTTGAGAGCCGAAGATCTTAAAAATGCCAATGAAGATATTCGGGAATTTATAGAAAACAGCCTCCCTGAAGAAGGTGCTCCTGCAAAGTATTAATAATTAAGCTGTTTGGGAAGTCTTTAAAACTTGTAATGCTCGTCATTCTGAATTTATTTCAGAATCTAAGTTGAAAATACATATTAGACCCTGAAACGAGTTCAGGGTGACGTTACATTCAAAAGACTTACCAAACAGCTTTTACTTTATACTACTGCATCAAATACTCCTTCAATTCAGCGTAATCTGAAATCTCTATAGATTTTTTCTCTTTTTGCATCACCTCTCTAATCGATGCGGGAATTTCTACCTTCTCTTCTATTACTTCTTCTACGGTTTCAAGAAATTTTACCGGGTGTGCAGTTTCTAAAAACGTCCCATAATATTTAGGGTTTTCAGCTAAAAAGTCCTGGAGTCCTAAATATCCAACTGCACCGTGAGGATCCATGACATAATTATACTTTTGCTTTACCTCTTTTATAGCTTTTCGAGTTTCTTCATCTGAATAACTAAAGGAAGAAAGTTGCTGTGACAGCGAATCAAATTCATTATCAAACAATTCCATTATCCGTACAAAATTACTGGGATTTCCAACATCCATCGCGTTAGAGATGGTTTGTACGCTTGGTTTTGGAGCGTATTCTTTAGATTTCAAATAACGTGTCACCACATTATTTTCGTTATTGGCAGCGATAAAATGAGCTATGGGCAAGCCCATCTTTTTAGCCAGCATCCCGGCACAAATATTCCCAAAGTTCCCACTAGGCACCGAGAAAGCCAGTTTCTTATTTTTTCCTGCTAATTGTTTATACGCGAAAAAGTAGTAGAACATTTGCGGTAACCAACGAGCTACATTTATAGAATTAGCAGAGGTTAATTGTCGTTTCTCACTTATTTCCTCATCGGAAAAAGCTTTTTTCACCATATCCTGGCAATCGTCAAAATTACCGTTTACTTCCAGAGCTGTAATATTCTGTCCTAAAGTTGTAAGTTGTTTTTCCTGAATTTCACTAACTTTTTCTTTAGGGTATAAAATTACTACATCTATACCTTCTACTCCTAAAAATCCGTTGGCCACTGCCCCACCGGTATCGCCTGAAGTAGCTACCAAAACGGTAATTTTACCCAGGTTTCCTTTTTTTACAAAATACCCAAGGCAACCGGCCATAAACCCGGCTCCTACATCTTTAAAAGCCAGGGTTGGACCGTGAAAAAGTTCCAGGGTACCGGTATTTTCAGAAACTGGTACCACCGGAAAGTCAAAATCTAATGTTTTGCTTAAAATATTACGCAAGCCATCTTCATCAATCTCATTGCCCACAAAAGTTTTTATAGCTTTATAAGCAATTTCCTCTTTAGAAAGTTTATCCAGATTCTGAAAAAATTCTTTAGGTAAAGCTGGAATTTCCTCAGGAAAGTAAAGAGCTTTTCCCGGCGCCAGGCCTTTAACAACGGCCTTCTCAAAAGAAACTTTATGATTTTTATCGTTTAAACTAAAATATTTCATCTATATATTATTTAAGCCAAAATTAGTACTGAACACAGCTCAAAAATGGAAGCCTGTTTCATTCTAATTATTGGGTTTAGCATTTTAAATTTCAATCGGATACTATTTTTATTCCTTCTGCATTAATTTTAGACAGGTGTAGATCAAAATCAATATTTTTATCCTGGTAAAACTCCTGAAATTCGGATTTTAGCTTTTGAGCGACAACATCTCCTTTACACATGGCAAAAACCGAAGGTCCCGAACCTGAAATGCCAAAACCCAGGGCTCCGTTTGCTATAGCTAAAGCTTTAAGCTCGTCGAAATAGGGAATTAATATAGAGCGTACTGGCTCTATAATCTCGTCTTTTAAACTTCTTCCAAATAGTTCATAATCCTTAGTGTATAGTGCACTTACCAACGCGCCCAGGTTTCCCCATTGATTAATCGCCTTAGTCAATGCCACATTCTGCCTAATAATTGAACGAGAATCTTTTGTTTTAAGCTCGATTAAAGGATGCAAGACCAATATTCGGAATTCTGGTAAACTCGGTAAACTCAATATTTCTAAAGGCTCGTAACTTCTTACCAGGCTAAAATTGCCCAATAAAGCCGGGGCTACATTATCGGCGTGCGCATTTCCGCTGGCAAGACGTTCCCCTTCCATAGCAAATTTTATCAATTGATTTGTGGAAAAAGGTTCTCCCAAGAGTTTATTGATTCCAAAAACAGCACCGGCAGCACTAGCTGCGCTACTACCAATTCCGCTGCCTGCCTTAATATTCTTTTTTATTTCTATATCAAAACCCTGTTTTTCACCTAATTCATCTAGTAAAGCTTTGGCAGCAACACCTGCTACATTCTTATCTACTTCCAATGGCAAGTCCTGCCCGGTAATTTTGGGTATTCTAAGCTTTTGTTCTGAATTCTTAGAAATAAGCATTTCATCGCCCACTTCATTTAAACAACATCCAAGTACGTCAAATCCGCAAGAAAGATTGGCCACAGTTGCCGGGGCAAAAAGTTTTATCTTATCCATAAGCCTACTTTTTTCCTATTCTTATTACATCGGCAAAAATCCCTGATGCCGTAACCTCAGCTCCTGCCCCGGCACCTTTTACAATTAAAGGTTGCTCTGGGTACCTTTCGGTAAAGAACAATACTATATTATCGCTCCCGCTTAAGTTATAGAAAGGATGTTCTGAGCCTACCGATTGTAAACCTACCACGGCTTTTCCATCTTCTAATTGGGCGACATATTTAAGTTGTTCAGCTTTTTCTTCCGCCGACTTATATATTTCCTGAAATTTTGGCTCATCTCTCTGTAGCAATTCAAAAAAGTCGTCATTATTAGTGGTGGCCAAACTTTCTTTCGATAAAAAATCTTCGCTTTCAATATCTTCCAGTTCCATCTCATAACCACATTCCCGGGCTAGAATCAAGACTTTACGGGCTACATCTACCCCACTCAAATCAATTTTAGGATCGGGTTCGGTATAGCCTTCTTTCATGGCCATTTCTACGGTTTTATAAAAAGGCTCTTTGGCTTTATAAGTGTTAAAAACAAAGTTTAAACTACCGGAAAGTACTGCCTGAATTTTGGTGATCCTATCTCCGGAAGCGACCAGGTTTTTAAGGGTGTCTATAATTGGCAATCCTGCACCAACATTGGTTTCATATAAAAATGACGCCCCATATTCCCGAGCCAGGTTTTGCAATTCGAGGTAATTTTCAAAACTATCTGCACAGGCAATTTTATTGCAGGTTACCACAGAAACCGAATTAGCCAAATATTCTTTATACCAGGCAGAAATATCGGCACTTGCAGTGTTATCTACAAAAATGCTGTTGCGTAGGTTAAAAGTGTTCACTTTTTTGAAAAATTCAGCTTTATCGGCTTTTTCTCCATTTTCCAAGGCTTTTTCCCAATTATCCAGGTCAATTCCATTTTCATCAAAAAGCATTTTTCTTGAGTTTGATAATCCGTGTACGCGAACTTTCAACCTTAAATTTTCCAAAAGAAATTGTTCCTGCTTCTTTAACTGACCCAGTAGTTTACTACCCACATTACCCACACCGGTTATAAATAGATTTAATTCTTTAGAGGGTACTTCAAAGAACTGTTCGTGCAGGGTATTTAGCGCTTTTTTCACATCTTTTTTGGCTATTACAGCTGAAATATTTCGCTCTGAAGAACCCTGGGCGATGGCGCGTATATTAATATTATTATTTCCTAATGCACTAAACATTTTACCACTTAAGCCATGATGACTTTTCATTCTGTCACCAACCAACGCAATAATGGCTACATTTTCTTCAATTGTTACGGGCTTAATTTTTTTATACTGAATTTCAACCTCAAAAGCTTCGTCTATTGCTTCCTTTGCAAATTGAGCCTCATCGTCTTTTACCGCAATACAAATACTATGTTCTGAAGAAGCCTGGGTAATTAAAACCACATTTATATTTTCCTGAAATAAAACTTCAAAAAAGCGTTTGGAAAAACCGGGGATACCCACCATGCCACTTCCTTCTATATTGAGTAGTTTTATGGAATCTATATGGGTAATTCCGGTAACCCAGCGAAAATTCTTTTCAGAAGACCTGGAGATTAAAGTTCCATCCTCATCGGGCTTAAAAGTATTTTTAATACGGATACTAATTTGTTTATCCAACAAAGGCTGTAAAGTTGGCGGGTATAGCACTTTAGCCCCAAAATGTGATAATTCCATCGCTTCCTGGTAAGAAATATCTTTTAACGGATAAGCGTGCGGTACAATTTGAGGGTTTGCCGTGTACATCCCGTTCACATCGGTATAAATATCTACTTCTTTTACCGCTAAAGCACCACCAAACAAGGCTGCGGTAAAGTCTGATCCGCCTCGACCAAGAGTACTGGGAACTCCCTGTTCATTTCGGGAAACAAAGCCCGGAACAATATACAATGAAGCCTCATTTTCGTTAAAATAGTGCTCGATATTAACATAGGTTAGTTGATAATTTACCTGTACTTTCTCGTTGGTGTTTTTGCAAACAATTAATTCCCGGGAATCTACATATTGGGAGTTAATTCCTAAATTTTTAAAATATTCAGCAATAATTATTGAGGATAAAATCTCCCCAAATCCAGACACTACGTGGCGGGTTTTATTGGAAAGCTCGTTAAGTAAGTACACACCCTCATATAAGGTTTCCAACCTATTAAGCTCGGTTTTTACTTTACTTAAAATACTACTTTGAGCCTGTACAGGAATTAATTCTTTTACTGCTTGAAGGTGACGTTTTTCATTTTCCAGTAGTAAATCTTTATAAGATGGATCTTCTTTGGAAGCCAAATCTGCCATTTTAAGCAAATTGTTGGTTACCCCACCAAAGGCAGAAAAAACTACCAGCGTTTTATCTTTTTTTAAATGTTTTTGAACTGTTTTAGCTACAAGTTTTATGCGTTCTGGAGATGCCAAAGAGCTACCTCCGAATTTAAGGACTTTCATAAGTCAAGATGGTTAAATTAGAATGATTGTGTTTTAAAAAAACAGGTGTATACCGAAGCGCTATGTAGAATTATACCCCAAAAGGGGTAATACGAATAATTGTCATACCACCAATGCTCAAGCCAGGAATGCTTGCTGCAATATTGAAAAGTATATTTTTTGTGGTCTTCATCTATGACTTTATTCTGTTGTTAAAAGTATATATTTTAATGGGTAACACAAATAAAATTTAGCATTTGAGGAAAGAATTATGAATTTCCTTCTATATCACAAAAAAAATTCCCCGATTATTAAAATAACCGGGGAATCATCTTCTTGAATTATCAAATAACTAAAGATCACTTATATAGCTTCCATAGAGATCTTTAAATTGAAGGCTTTTAGCAAACCTATGCTTGCTCAATTTTTTAAATTCTACCAAAGCCCAAAGCAAAAACTCTTTTAAAAAGTAACTATCCTTTTCTGAAATTTCCAGATGGTATTTTTTGATAAGCTCATTTAAAGGCTTCACAGAATTAAGTTTTTGTTTGTATTCTGCATCTGAGAGATCATCGGGTAATTCGAAACCGCTTTGTTCAAAAAACCAG
This sequence comes from Salegentibacter maritimus, assembly GCF_016236975.1. Classification (NCBI taxonomy): domain Bacteria; kingdom Pseudomonadati; phylum Bacteroidota; class Flavobacteriia; order Flavobacteriales; family Flavobacteriaceae; genus Salegentibacter; species Salegentibacter maritimus. Next base: position 184,110 of record NZ_JAEHNY010000005.1, on the reverse strand, counting down.
GCTATCAAATCGTCGTAAGGTGTGGTTTCATCTGGTCTTTGCAACTTTTCAATTTTAGGAAAATACTGCGGGAATAATGTCTTTATCGCATTGCCAATTAACTGTAAAGCTACGCTGGCTGCTCCTTCTTCTTCCCCTTCATACACCAACTCTACTTTTCCGGTAATAGCCGGTACAACCCCAATAAAATCGCTTAGTCGCAAGAAAGTACTATCGTCTCCAGAATTTAAAGACCTCCTCTCTGCGGTACTTAAAAGATTCTCGTAAGCAGTAATACTTAACCTGGCACTAATTCCACTTTTTTCGTCTATAAATTCACTCTCCCTGGCTTCAAAGCTAATTTGTTCCAATACATCTTTGGCCAGTTCCGGAATATAAACCAAATCACTTTGCCTTTTATCTAGTTTGGCTTCCTGTTCGGTAATGGCTTTAGCAATCTCAATATTTTCTGGATAATGTGTTAGAATTTGAGACCCAATTCGGTCCTTTAATGGGGTAACAATGCTTCCCCGGTTGGTATAATCTTCCGGATTAGCGGTAAAAACAAACTGCAAGTCTAACGGCAGCCTTAGCTTAAACCCGCGAATTTGAATATCGCCTTCCTGTAGGATATTAAAAAGGGCTACCTGAATGCGTGCCTGTAAATCGGGTAGCTCGTTAATTACAAAAATACTTCTATTGGCACGGGGAATCATCCCGAAGTGAATTACGCGGTCATCGGCATAGCTTAATTTTAAATTTGCGGCTTTAATTGGGTCTACATCACCTATCAAATCAGCTACTGTTACATCTGGGGTGGCCAGTTTTTCAAAAAACCTATCTTCTCGGTGCACCCATTTAATTGGAGTTTCATCGCCTTTTTCGTTAATCAATTCTCTGGCGTACCTGGAAATTGGATTTAAAGGATCATCATTAATTTCCGATCCTGCTACAACCGGCATAAACTCATCTAACAGATTAACCATTAGACGGGCTAATCTCGTTTTAGCCTGCCCTCTTAAACCAAGTAAATTAATATTATGGCGAGACAGAATAGCCCTTTCTAATTCTGGGATCACACTATCTTCGTAGCCGTGAATACCTGAAAAAGTTTGCTTTTTATTTTTAATTCTTTCAATTAAATTTCCCCTAAGTTCTTCTTTAATCCCCCGGCTTTTATAGCCGGCTTTCTTTAATTCCCCTAAGGTTTTTATGTTTTCAATTTTCATATTTTTTATTTTTCATTCTGTTTGAAATCTGAAGAAAATTTTCCTGATAATCAATTAGATCAAATTGAACCTGCTCAATCATTCAGGCAGAAATACAATTATAAATTATCAAAAACTCAATATTATAAGATTAAAATAGGTGAACTTTATTTTCTCTCAAGCTTACTAAGCCCTTTTCCTATATTGATTTATAAACTTTTCGTCCTATAAATTATATTTTTTAGATTGAATTTAGAAACATAAGTTCACCAGAATTAATTTCTACTGCTCGTTAGTTTACCCATACTAAAAACTAACTCCACTAATTGCCCCTAATTCTTTTTTTCCTATTGGTCTCATAATCTTCAAAAATCATTTCACCCAAACCTTTAAGTCCGGTATAAAAAGCCTTTCCCTGGTTGGCATAAGTAAACTCCCTAACAAACTGCATCAAATAAGGGTCTTGCGCTATCATAAATGTGGTAATTGGAATATGTAATTTACGAGCTTGCCGGGCCATGGTATAGCATTTTCCGATAATATATGGATCAAGCCCCATACTGTTTTTATAATAAGAACCATCTCGCTCTCTTAGGCAACTGGGTTTACCATCGGTAATCATAAAAATTTGCCGGTTAGTACTTCGCTTTCTTCTTAAAATATCCATAGCTAATTTTAAACCTGCTACCGTATTGGTATGATAAGGCCCTACTTTAAGATAAGGAAGATCTGCTATGGAGACCGGCCAGGCGTCATTTCCAAAAACAATAATATCCAGACTGTCTTTTGGATACCTGGTCGTTATTAATTCGGCAAGTGCCATAGCCACTTTTTTGGCAGGGGTAATACGGTCTTCGCCATAAAGTATCATACTATGGCTAAGGTCTATCATTAGCACTGTGCTCATTCGGGATTTATAGTGCGTTTCTTCTACCACCAGGTCTTCTTCACTCATGTTAAAATCACCTATCCCGTGATTAATTTGAGCGTTACGCAAGCTTTCGGTAATTGAAATTTTATCGGGTGCATCTCCAAACTGAAATGCTTTAAAATCTCCGGTATGTTCATCGCCCCTACCTACGTGGTTAGTTCTATGGCTTCCTGAGGCACTTTTCTTTAGTTTTCCAAAAATTTGATCTAAAGCCTGCTTTCTAATAGCACGTTCGGTTTTAGCCGTAATTGCCATCCCACCACCATCATCTTCATTTTCTTCTTTTATATAACCCTTCTTTTTAAGGTCTTCTACAAAATCATCTAACTTATAATCTTCAGTGGTTAATTTATACTCTTCATCAAGTTGTTTTAGCCAGTCTAAAGCTTCATCTAAATCGCCTGAAGTATGCGTAATCAATTCCTTAAAAACCTCAAATAACCTATCAAAAGGCGACTTTTCCGGTGCTTCAAACTTATTAAAGACAAATCCTCTGCCCTGTCTGTAATCTTTCTTTTTCATAATCTTAAAATTACAGTATTTTGGGTAGAATTGGAAAATCTTTAGCTGCAACAGAAACTAAACTTATGTTAATCTATAAGTTTAATCCTTATAAAACTCTTTTTGAAAGCCTGCTTCTTTTCTCAATTAATATTGTTTTAAAAACTAACTAGCGTAATACTATAAGGGAAATTGAAAAAATCACGACCAACTTATAAAGTGAACAGCATTAACTTACAAGAGATAAGAGCAAGCTGAAATAGCGTGTTAGACACCTACATTCTATGTTTTATAACTTAATTTAGAGTGATTAAGGCTAAATAATTGCTTCCAGAATTTTAAATGGAACGTGAAAAAAAGATAAAGGTTTACCACACCTAATCTCAACTCCAAATTCAAAAAGTTCACTCAAAACATCTGGTTGACTTGCCTCTCTTATTTTACTTAAGGCTCATCATTCATCATTCTATTTGATTTACCTAATTATTGTATAGCCCTGCATTTGGTAAGTGGGAATATCTATTAAAGCAGATAAAGTTAATTTGATTAAGGGATTCATTTCGGTTTCCGGGTTAATACCTCTTTCGGCAGCTGCCTGTCCGCAAATATTAATAGGAACCCCATAATCTGTCAATTTTTTAATAAGATCCAGGTTAGGATTGCTCTTCCCTTTTTTTAGCTTATAAGCTTTTTCGGTAAGAACAATAGGCGAAGCTTCGCCACTGATAACCGCTGCTACCTGAATGTTCTCTTTAGGAACATGGTTAGCTTCCAACAGATTAATAAGTCGGGCTATTTTCCACAGTGAAGCATTTACTCCATCACGTTCCTTTTTATTTGTTATATGGAAGAACATTTTATATTCCTTTTGTGGGTTAGGCTTTATAGCAACCTCTTCATATTCTATAATTCTACCGTAACCCTCAATAGCCGGTGTTTTCCAACTTTGTGCCTGTATAGGTAAGCTTATAATTACTAATAGAAAGAAAACAAATCTTATCATTTTTTACTTGAATTTATATTTTTAAGATACTTATCAACTCCTACCGGTTTATTTCCCATAATTCTTTAAGGATTTACCGCCTCACTTAAAATAACATTTTATTGATCGTAAAAGTGATAAAATCCTCTTATCTCTCAATAGCGATTAATTTATATACTTTCGGCAAAAATATATTCAAATTTAAATCGTCAGCTATGTTACAAAAGTGCAATAAAAACTAGTTTAGACCGAGACAGTTCCTACTTTTCTTAAATAAATTACCGTAATATTAATGAGACTATAGTTAATTTCGAGGCAAGGCTAGGAGTATTAAATCCTGAGTATGGAGTAAAAATATACACTAAGCATAATTTTAGGTTTATAGTAGTTTTCTCTCAGCAAATATGCGATTCTTTTAATAAGTTTTTCAGCTTTAAAATTTATTTTCTGGGTATCGCTGGCCATGATTTTTTTTTAAACTTATATACCCTTGTCCAAACAGGATATTAGATTTGAGTTTTATAGTGTTATTCTTTTCTTAAATGCTTCAACAATTCCTAAAGAGTTTAGAGATTTGACTGTTATAATATACAGATACATGAAAAAAATAATATTAAGTATTTTTTGCTTAGGCCTGGTTTTTAATTTTTATGGCCAGAACTCACCTTACGAGACCAATACCTGGAAAGACGGTGCTTACATTGCAGGAACTGTGGGTATAAATATCTTAGGCCTCACTTTAATTCAAAATAAGGATGCGCTCACAGAGTCCGAACTACAGGCACTCAATAAAAATGATATATGGAAAATAGACCGATGGGCTGCCGGAAATTATTCTGAAAAAGCAGATGCCATAAGTTATATTCCTTTTTATGCGGCCTTAGGAATGCCCCTGGCGTTTTTACCCGGAGAAAACGAACGCAAGAATTTTGGACAAATAAGCGTTCTATTTATTGAAACAATGGCTACAACAGGGGTGTTTTATACTATGACTGCCGGTTTAATAGATAAAAGCAGACCTCTAGTGTACAATAAAAACCTTCCTGTAGACACACGTGCCGAGGGAGGTGCACAACGATCTTTTATTGCAGGACATACTGCCGTGGCAGCAGCGGGTACATTCTTTGCTGCAAAGGTCTTTAATGATTTTCATCCAGATTCTAAAGCAGTACCTTACATATGGGGAGGTGCCGTTGGAGTTTCGGCACTTATGGGGTATTTAAGAACAAAAGCCGGCAAACACTTTTTAACAGATAATATTGCCGGTTTTATAGTAGGAGCAGCTAGTGGTATTTTAATACCTGAACTACATAAGAAAGACAAGAAACACATTGATCTTTATCCCACTGCAAGTTTTAATATTAATGGTACGGGCATAAACACTAAAGGACTGGCATTAAGCTATAAATTTTAATTGAATTCGCCATGGAGATTTCAGAACTAATAATGCTGGTGGCTTGTGCCGTTTTATTAATTCCCAGTATAGCCTCTGCAACACGTTTTGATAAATGGTGGATAAGGGCTTTTGACTTTCCGCGTATCCAAATTTCAATACTAATTAGTATTGTGCTTGTGATAGCTATTTTTGTTTTTGATTTTTCTGAGGTAATTCATTTTATAGCAATAGGCTTACTAATTTTAAGCTTATTATACCAATTAGATAAGATCTACCCATATACCTGGTTTGCAAAAAAAGAAGTAATGCAATTTGAAGATGGAGATCCTACCGATAATATTTCTATTCTAGTAAGTAATGTTCTTACCCCAAACAAAGACTATCATAAACTTCTTGAAATTGTAAACAGAAGACAACCGGATATTTTATTAACGCTGGAATCTGATAAAAAATGGGAAGAAGCGCTTAAAGATCTTGAAAAAGACTACAAATATTGTGTAAAAGTGCCCCAGGATAATCTTTATGGAATGCATTTATATTCTAAACTTAAATTAGAGGAAACTGAAGTAAGATATCTGGTAAAAGAAGATATTCCTTCTATTCACGGGTTTGTACGCTTAGATGACAACTCAAAAATTAGAATACATTGTATGCATCCCAGGCCACCCAGTCCTTCTGAAGCTCAAACATCTACTAACCGTGATGCTGAATTATTGATGTTGGGCAGAGACGTAAGAAAACAAGATGAGAGTGTCCTGGTATTTGGAGATTTAAACGACGTTGCCTGGTCCAGGACCACCAGGTTATTTCAACAAATGAGCGGCTTAATGGACCCCAGGATTGGAAGGGGCTTTTTTAACACCTTTCACGCCGATTATTTGTTCTTTAGATGGCCACTTGACCATGTCTTTCATAGCAATGATTTTACCCTTATTGATATTGCCAGGGAAAAACATATAGGATCCGATCATTTCCCTATGTATATTAAGTTGAATTTTGAGCGGAAAGCAGAGCTGGAACAAAATAAACCGGAAGCCGAAGACGAAGAGAAAGAATGGGCTCAAAAAAAGATTGATGATGCTAAACCTCGCGAAAACGGAGTTTAAACCCGCTCAAAAAAATGGCTTATTTCAGGAATTTCTTTAATCTTTTCACAATCTAAAGACGCTATTGGCTTTTCAATAAAAGACCGCACCATACTATATTTTTCGACTTCTTTTCTATCTTTATCGTTAATTGAAGAGGTTACCATTACCACATGATAATTAGAGTTTTCCTTATGCGACTCCAAATGTTTTAGAAAATCCCATCCATTTATATTCGGCATGTTGATATCTAAAAAAATCAGAAAGTTTTTATTTTCATTTCGCTGTTGTTGCTCATCTAAATAATTTAAAGCAACCGTAGCCTTGCGGAAACTAATAGGGTTTGAGGCAATATCATGGTTTATTATCATTTTCTCCTGAATAAAAATCACAATCTGGTCGTCATCTACAATAATTACTTCAAGCATTTTAAAGGATTTAGGACAAAAGCTTATAATTCTTCTTCAGTTTTATTGGTAATTTTTCTAATTACCTTATCTAGCTCTTCCGACGAATTTAATATATTATCTATAACTTCATCTATATTGTCCAGGTTATTTCTTTGATTTTTTAGTAAATCAATAAGCCCCATTATTCTGGCCAGAGGCGCCCTAACCACATGAGATTGTGTCCAGGCTATTTCCCGAAGCCTTTCGTTACTGCGCTCTATGGCATTAATATACTGTCTTCTTTCAGTAATATCCTGTATAGAGCCAATAATTCGGGAGGGCTTGTTGTTAGCATCGGTTATTACATAACTTCGATCCAGAATATATTTATAGTTTCCATCGGCACATTTAAAACGATATTCAATATTCAATAGCTTTTTATGGTTTGTGAATATTTCGGAAGTAGCGTTAATTACCCGTTGGTAATCGTCTGGATGGAGTTTCTGTTTCCACCAGGATCTAGATACATCGAGTTCCTTTGGACTATAACCGAAGATATCATAAATAGCATTGCTAAATTGAAAAGAATCTTTTTCTATATCGTAATCTGTAATTAAATCGGTAGTAGCTTTAGCAACAATATCGTAACGCTCTAAACTTTCCCTCAGCTCCTTTTCCTGTAACTTAAAACGGGTAATATCTCTCGAGTTTGCTACCAAACCATTTACGGCAGGATCGTCTCTTAGGTCACTAATAATTGTTTCCAGCCATCGCCAATTACCCGCTACATCTTGATGCCTGTAAGAAGGCAATTGATAAGATTTAACTTTACCGATAAATTTAATCTTATCTTCAATGAGAGGGCGATCTTCTTTATGAATAAATTGAAAAACATTTGTTCCTTCCAGTTTTTCCGGGCTTACGCCTAGAATGTTCTTAGCGCTCGGACTGATGTAAGAGTAATGAAAATTTTCATCTATAATACTTATTACATCACTGCCGTCTTGCACCAGTGCTTTAAAACGCTGCTGGCTATGTCTAAGTTTTTCTTCCGCCTTGAGTTTTTCGGTTATATCGTGAGCCAGGGTAACCCTTGCTTCACGCCCACCAAACATAATTGGATTGCTTTGTACAGCTATATGGAGTACTTTTCCTGCCTTAGTGAAATGTTTTACATTTATAACAAAAAAATCATGGAAATTATTTTCTACGGTTCTTTCAATTCTATCTTCATCCTCTACCCAAAGATCTCTAACCGTCATTTGCATAAACTCCTCCCGTGAATAGCCATAAAGATTAATTGCAGCCTGGTTTACACTTAAAAACTCAAGAGTATTCCTATCTAGAACCCACATAGGCAAAGGGCTAGATTCAAATAGGGTACGATATTTTTCTTCAGATTCGTACAACTGTCGTTGTACTCTACTACGCTCTATACTATAGTGAATGCTTTTTGAAAGATTGGACGCATTAATTTCATCTTTTAAAAGATAATCTGAAACTCCCCAGGAAAGGGTTTTCATTCCATAATCTTTATTTGCATATCCTGTAAGAACTACCACGGGTGTAGCATTAGCTAAAGCCAGCACCTCCTTAACAAGAACTTCAGGGCTCTTAATATCTGGAAGCGATAGATCTAATATTACGGTGTCAAAGACTGTTGAATAAAGGAATTCTATTGCATCCTTAAAGTTTTTAGCATGCTTTATTTCCAGGCTTGCATGCTCTTCAGAAAGATAATCCTCAATAAGAATAAAGTCACCAGGGTTGTCTTCAATAACTAATATCTTTAATTGCCCGGTTTTTCTTTTCATTTAATTAAAATATACCTATAATATATTGATAAACGTAAAATTATTCTGTGATTAGAAAACAATATTAAGTAAAGATACTAAAATTGTTCTTGCGTTATAAATTAAAACTTTTTATCAGACCAAAATTTGGACGTCATCATTTTCTGTATTAATCATCAATACCTATCATTTATTAAACGTCCTCTACACTTTATGGATATCGCTTTATAAAAACACTTTAGAGATAGAAACACCGGCACCAAAATTAGGGGTAGCAATTTCACTAAAATCACCACCTAAATGAAGATTCAAATTCACTATATTCTGCAGCAAATTTAAATCTATATAAGTAGAAAACACGTGCTTACCATTTATGTTTGAACTACCTTTCACTCCGTAGTTTTTTCTAAAACTGCCTAAAAATCTATATGGGATTTTATTAAAAGCCATTCCGCTTAAACCTAAATGATGTGCAATTATTTTATTATTGGCAATCCTAAACCTGTCCGGGCCAAGGCTAATAAATGGAAGCCCTAAAACCCTATTTTCATAAGTCCAACCAGATCTATAAAGATTATTATTAAAATAATTATCCTCTCCATCGGTAGTTGGCGTGTTTCTACTTTGATTTTTGGTATAGTAAAATTCGTACATTAAAGCTTGAAGCCAGGAATCTAATGGAGCCCTTGTATTTTCTACAAAAACACCATATCGGCCATCGGGTGTATTTCTAAGTAAACTTCCAGAGCCGTCTTCAAACAAATGATTATAAATTAGCTCAACATTATACCCCGATAATTTGGTTTTAATATTGATCTCATAACTTCCAAGATGATTTCCCAACCCATTAATTTCCTGTTCAGAAATTGCATCTCCGGTATTATTGCCTACACCTCTTCCGGTTACCACTCTTGTATATGCTTCAAAATTAGAAGGTAGGTCTCCATATTCAGGATGGGTTCCTCCCCATTGCACAAAATGTCTTAAACCTGCAGAAATCTGGAATTTAGGTGATGACTTATACACCAAGTGAAAGCTTTTATGATGTAATCGGGTATTATCTACAAAGCGTTCATCGTCCATAAGATATTCTTCCAGTGAGGCCCTGAATCCTAATCCTGTATTATTTTTAAAAAATATTGGACGCTTTGTAAAAAACCGAATTCCGGGAAGAGGTCTGGCGTTTAAAGACCATAATACACTTTGATTCGTGGCACTTAAACCTTTATACAAATCTCTTCGCTGTTTACGACCAATTACTACTCCCAACCAGGAATTATTAAAAGTAAGGTAAGACTCGTCTAATTGTAGTTTATCGGTATACCCATCCTGATAGAGCGCAGCAAGACCAAGTTCTAAGGTAGCGTTTTCAGAAATTTTATAAACTCCATTTGTGCTTATAAAACCGGAAAAATTGGTACGTTCATCTACTCTCCCTCTTTTATTGGTATGAAACCAAAAAGGAGAATCTTTTCCAGTGTATGTTAAACCAAAACTATGCACCTCGCCACTAAAGTCGATTTCTTGCGAATGTAGGCTTAGAAAAAATGAGAGAAATAAGAATATTAGTAATTTTTGTTTCATAAGTAGGCATTAAGGCTTTTAAAAGATGCTAAATTCGATTTAAAATTATGTAATTTTATACTTCTAAAACTTAGAAATGCTATCTATTTTTCAGAAAAAATTTTTTTTGGCCGATTTGTTGGGCGGTTTTACCGATTTTCATAACCATTTATTACCGGGCATAGACGATGGAGCAATTAGCGTAGAAGATTCTATAGCTATGATTCAGAAGTTTAATGAATATGGGGTCACAAATTTTGTAGCCAGCCCGCACGTGATGGGCGAATTTTATCAAAATACCCCTGAAACCATTTTCCCGGCTTTAGAAAAAGTAAAGAAAGCATTACCCAAAGGAAATTCTATTAAGGCAGCAGGTGAGTATATGATGGACTTGTATCTCATAGAGCAACTGGAAAAAAACAAGGTACTGCCAGTTACAAGTAATTATGTTTTAGTAGAAATGTCTTATTTCCAGGCTCCAATAAATTTAACCGAGATCTTATTTAAAATACAGAATAGTAATTTAAGACCAATACTTGCACACCCAGAACGTTATGCTTTTTATCACGACAGCAATTTTAGCAAATATAAGGATCTAAAAGAAAGAGGCTGTGATTTTCAATTAAACATGCTGTCCTTAAGTTCTCATTATGGAAGCAGTATACAGAGAAAAGCCTTTCAACTATTTGAAAACGGAATGATAGATTTTATTAGTAGCGACGCACACCGAATGGAACACCTGGAAAAAATTGGAAATATAAAATTAAATAAAAAGCAAGTTTCTGCCCTGGAGCCTATAATTGAAAAATCCAAAGCCTTATTTCAATAAAAATTTGAATCTATAATTAGATATAAAACTAAGATAGCTAACTACAAAACACTTCGACTTTCGACTCCTGTGGCGTCGGCTGAGTGTGACAATACGTTTTAATAATTAGCTTCTCAGAAACCAGGAATGTAGGTTCACCCAACTGCAATGCGGAAAAGTTTGTTCTGAAGGCATAGCAGGCGAAGAATCAAAGCGATGTCAGGCTGAGCCCGAATAGACGGCCGGGAGGACGAATATTAGGAAGGTCGAAGCCGGCTTTTTAAAAACATCAAATCTAGTGACTTACGACCAGGCACTTCGACTTTCCACTCCTGTGGCGTCGGCTAGCTTTAAAACCAGTTCAAGGTAACTTTAGCCTCTTAAAGTACGACTACTTTTTGTAGATATTCAAAAAATATAGCCTGAAAACCCTTATTTACTTCCAGACATTTTATTCTTTATTCGCTGCCAGCGAGAGTCCTTATCTACACCATAACCATATCCATAGCCATACGAGTAGCCATAATTAGCTCCATAAGAGAACTTTGAATAATCTACATCGTTAAGAATAATAGCAGGACTTTTAAGCTTGCCCTGTTGTTTTAGTTCTTTAGGGAAATCCAACATTTTCTTATCGGTAAAATCAGATCGCACTACATACAAAGTTGTATCAGCCAAAGGACTAATCAATAGTGTGTCAGTTACTATCATGGTTGGGGCGGTATCTACCAATACAAAATCGTAAATTTGGGCGGCATACTCCAATAAACTTTCCAGTCTATCGTTCATTAGCAATTCTGCCGGGTTAGGTGGAATAGGCCCTGAAAGCACCATATCCACTTTTATACCAGCCTCCTTTTCCACCGAAATAATTTCTTTTTCGGTCACATCCAAATCGTACAGATAATCGGAAAGACCTTTTGGAGCAGTATCGCTAATTTCTCCATATCTATGAAGTTTCGGATTCCGAATATCAGCACCTACCAGCAACACTTTTTTACCGGTACTAGCCAGGGTACGTGCCATATTATAAGATATAAAAGTTTTTCCTTCTCCTTTTATAGTAGAGGTCACAAATATCACCTCTCCCCTGTCCTTGTTTTTATTCTGAAATAAATAAGCCAAATTTGTTCGCAAAATCCTAAAAGATTCAGCCAGCGGAGTCCGGTCGTTTAATTCTATTCGTTGGTTTTGCTCTTTACCCACCCGCGGTACTTCTCCAATAAATGGAATATGTTTTGTTAATCCGCTTAGCTCACCCTTATGATGAACTTTGGTATCCAGGAGGTTTTTAACAAGAATAATCAAAATTGGAATAATTAAACCAATTAAAAACCCTCCCACTAAAATAAGCCAGGGTTTAGGATCTACAGGTTCATTATTGGTAAAAGCCGCATCTACAACCCTTGCCACCGAGGCTGTTGCAGCAAATGAAATAGCCGCCTCTTCTCTTCGCTGTAAAAGGAATAGATATAGTTGCTCTTTTATTTGCTGCTGACGCTCAATGCTTCTCATGCCCTTTTCCAAACCGGGGAAATTACTAAACTGGCCCTGAGCCATGTTCCCTCTTTGGTTAAGCTCCCTTAATCTTACATTAATTGAACGCCGGGTGCTTTCAATATTTTCAAAAAGATTTTTTCTTAAACTATCGAGTTGCTGAGTTAAAGTTTGTACCACAGGGTTACGTTCTGTACCTCCCTCGAGGTACATATTGCGCTCCATCACGAGACTGTTATATGAATTTACCAACCCCGAAACGCCTCCTTCACTAATTCCTACATCGGGAAGTAATTCATAATTTCCCTGGCTTTTTAATAAATCCTCAACCGAATTTAAAAGTTGTAGCTGTGTTTCTAAATTAAAAACTTCCTGTTCGGCTGCGGTAAACTTAGATTGGAATTGGGATGCACCACTACTAACATCCATTATTTGATTTTCCCTTTTGAAATCGGCAATATTCACTTCAACCGAATCTAATTCGGTGGTAATCATCTCCAACCTGTCTTGTATAAATTTCGTTGTGTTTTCTGCCACCTCCTGTTTATCTTTAACGCCTTCCTCGTTGAAACGTTCCATTAATTTAGCAAGAAAATCTTCGGATTTTTTGGGTATTTCCTGCACTAAACTTAGAGCTAAAATGTCTTTTGCCTGCCCTTTTTGAGCTATTTGAAGTTTACCTATATAATTAGCAGCAACAGACCTAAGCGATTGTATTTTAATCGTAACCGGACTGGTTTTTCTAAAAGTTCCTTCCTCTTCGCCAGATTTTGGTAAAATAGTAAATTGCAGATTATCAAGATTAATCACCTCTCCAATACTATGATTTTTTGAATAACCACTGGCTTCTTCCTCCAACATAAAGGAAGTATCAGAGGTTGGAGTCACGACTAAACTTTTGGAAACTGAATGCACTAAACTATCCGGGGTAATAAATTCAATTAATACCGGACTTGATTTATAAGCTTCCACGGCAATTACATTGCCCTCAATAAAATAACTAATATTATGATCTAATTCATCAACAACACTCTCTACGAGCTGTTTAGATCTTAATTTTTCAATATGATTTTGAATACCATCATCCTGTAAAGAAAAAATAGCTCCTCCACCTGATGGAGTTGCATTGATTGCATTCTTTTCCTGGTCATCTACAATCATCATTGTAGCTCCCGTTCTATATTTTGGAATGGTATATCTATTATAAAGATAGGCAATAAGACCACCCATAAGAAAACCAAACAATATCCATTTCCAATAAGCTAAATACTTATATAGTTCGGCTTTTAGGTCAAAAGTAGACTCTTCCCTTTCCTCGTTAAAATCGTTTAATTCTTCCATCTATCGTGTGAATATAAAAATTAAACTCAGGGTTGAACTAACAAGTCCTAAAATAGCTCCTGGGCTACCAAAAAAACCTGCAGATTTCATTCTGGCATACGTAGGCTCAACATATACAATATCATTCTGTTTTAAATAGAAATAGGGGCTTTTAAAAAGATCAATTTCAGTCATATCTATAAATCCAACCGATTTTACACCGTCTACCTCTCTTATAACCCTTATATTTTGACGTTTTCCGGTATAGGTAATATCGCCACTCATAGCCAGGAGTTCGGGCATAGTTACTCGACCATCGGTAATTTGAACACGCCCCGGTGAACCTACTTCGCCTAAAACCGTCACACTAAAATTCACAATTCTAACATCTACCACAGGATCTTTTACATATTCTGAAATCTGTTTTTCTAGTTTTTCCTGTATCTGCGTACGGGTTAACCCCTCCACTACTACACTTCCGAGTACAGGAAAATTGATCGTTCCTTCCGGACTCACCAAATAACCGGAAAGTGATTGGTTTTGTCCACCGCCACTACTTCCCTGTCTTTGCTGACTGTTTTGAAAGGGTTGTACTAGTTCTTCGTTTACCGAAGAAGAAGAAACATTAATTCTTAGGACATCGTTTCTTTCAATCTTAGGCTCATACTCCAAAAGGTTTACCTCACCTTCTAAATTCTCAACCTCGTTAAAATAAACAACCTGATCTTTTGTGGCGCAGCTAGTCACTATAATACCTAAGAAAAGAAAACATAAAGCTTTCCTTATTGATTTATACATGCAGTTTCTTTTATTCACTTATTACTTCTTCTTTTGTATCCAGGCTTTCAAATAATGAATTGTTACTCTTAAATTCAGGGATAAGGATTTTCATTTTTTTAACCATTTTCTCAGCTTTTAATGAATTCGCCGATTTAATAATCTTTTCTATCTTTTCCTTAATTTGTTCGTGATCACGTACCACTTCCTGTCCAATCATAATTTTTTTATGGTGTGTTGGAAGTGTTTTACATTCATCATTAAGTAGCTCTTCGTAAAGCTTTTCACCGGGTCTTAAACCTGTGATTTTCACTTTAATATTTTTATTTGGATCGTAGCCGGCAAGTTTAATCATTTTTATGGCCAAATCCATAATTTTTACCGGTTCTCCCATATCAAAAATAAAGATCTCTCCTCCTTTCCCCATAGCTCCGGCCTCAAGAACCAACTGGCAAGCCTCGGGGATCGTCATAAAATATCTAATAATATCAGGGTGCGTAATGGTTACCGGCCCTCCTCTTTCTATTTGTTTTTTAAATAGAGGAACTACAGAACCATTAGAGCCCAGTACATTTCCAAACCTGGTAGTGATAAACTTAGTTGTGTTTGAATCTTCCTTTATTTTTGAGTGATAAAGTGACTGTACATACATTTCGGCAGCTCTTTTTGAAGCCCCCATCACGTTACTGGGGTTTACTGCTTTATCTGTAGACACCATCACAAAATGTGATACGTTATATTTTAGAGAAAGATCGGCAAGATTTTTTGTTCCCTGGATATTAACAAAAACCGCTTCGTGTGGGTTTTCTTCCATTAAAGGCACGTGCTTATAGGCTGCAGCGTGGTATACCACGTCTATTCCCTGGTTTTGGAACATAAGCTCCAATCGCTTAAAGTTACCTACATCACAAATAATGAATTTACAATTCAAATTAGGGAACTTTGCATTTATTTCAAGACTTAATGAATGTAGCGGGGTTTCTGCCTGGTCTAGAATAATCAATTTCTTCGGATTATACTGGGCAACCTGCCTTACAATTTCACTTCCTATAGAACCGGCTCCCCCGGTTACCAAAATAGTTTTACCGGTTAACTGTTCTATTTTATTTTCAGGGTGAAGTCTGATAGGTTCCCTCTCCAGAAGATCTTCAATTTGCAAGGATTTTACCTTCTTAGCAATAGGTTGCTCGTCTTCTCTCCAGGTAGAAACTATTGGAGCATTAAACACCTTAATATTATTTTCAAGACAATCTTCTACAAAATTGAACTTTTGCTCGGCAGTAAAATTATTTTCGGAGAGTATAATGGCATCTGCATCTAAAGACTGAACCGCTTTATGAATTTTAGTTGAATAATTCACTACCGGCTTATCCAACAACCTAATACTTTTATTGTGCTTTTCATTGGTTAGAAAACCAACTATTTTAAACCTTCTGGGAATTTCAATATCTAAAGCCCCGGCAATGGAAATCGCATTTTCATCTGCCCCTAGTATAACGGCTTTTAGAATATCTTCATCCCTACTAACCAGTTTAAAATATTCGTAAATCTGTTTTACACCTAATCTGAATAAAAACAGTAGGGAGAAAGAGGCACATAAATTAATAAATAAGCCACCTATCAAAAATATTTTCTCTCCTATAGCAAAATAACTTACATAATTAATAAGCAATAAAGTAAAAAATGAACTTATGGTTGCTAAAAGCAATTTTAGTGCATCTATGTTGGAAGAATACCTAATAATCCCCGCGTAGGTTTTAAACACATAAAAGTAGAAAATATGAACCGCTATTACGATAAAGGCCTTATCATAAAAACTAAGTATGGTGTAATAATTTGGGGTAAGGTCCACAATAATTAAAACCGTGAACATGGTAGATATGGCTACCAAGGAAAGGTCTATTAAATAAACTGCCCACCTGGGCAGATACTTTATATTCCTTAAATCGAGAGCATTATCGGTTCCCGATAATATATTTCTTAATATTTTACTTAATTTATCTCCCATAATTATCTACTCGTGCATCGAGATTTAATTACTTTTGAGGCCTGGCTCTATGTCAAAAACTGCTTATAGTATCTACTAAAATACCTCGCAGGTTGTTTATTTATATTCTTTTAAGCAGGACAAAATTCCATTTTTAATTCGTTCTTTTTGTTCCTGAGACAAATTAGATCCCGAAGGCAAACAAAGTCCGTTCTCAAACAAGTTTTCTGCTATGCCATCTCCATAAAAAGCTGCGTTTCTAAAAACAGGTTGCAAATGCATGGGTTTCCATAAAGGCCTACTTTCTATATTTAAAGTTTCCAGATGCAAACGCAAATCTTCACGACCTATTCCACCGGTTTTCTCTTTATCAATACTTACAACACTCAACCAATGATTGGAAAAAAAGTCATTGTTTGGAGCACTATGAACTTTAACCCCTTCAATTTCAGAAAACAAATCTACATAAAAATCATGCATTTCTCTTCGTGCACGCACCCGTTTATCTATTACCTGCATTTGGCCACGCCCAATTCCTGCCGAAATATTACTTAATCTATAGTTGTATCCTATCTCGCTATGCTGGTAATGAGGTGCAGTATCCCTGGCTTGTGTGGCAAGAAAAACCGCTTTTTCTTTAGCAGCGGGGGTTTTAGTAATGAGGGCACCACCTCCCGAAGTGGTAATGATTTTATTTCCGTTAAAAGAAAGAATAGCATATTCAGAAAAAGTTCCACACTTCTCTCCTTTATAAGTACTTCCCAAAGCTTCAGCGGCATCTTCAACAACCGGAATATCAAACTCTGAAGCAATTTTATTAACCTTATCTACCTGATATGGCATCCCATATAAATGCACGGCTATTATTGCTTTTGGTTTTTTTCCTTTGGCAATTCTATCTTCAATAGCCCTTTTTAAATGTTTAGGACATAAATTCAGGGTCTCTTCTTCACTGTCGATAAACACAGGAGTTGCACCTAAATAAGCAATGGGGTTTGCCGAAGCAGCAAAGGTCATACTTTGACAAAGCACCTCATCGCCTGCTTTTACACCCAGCATCACCAAAGCCAAATGCAAAGCTGCTGTACCGGAACTTAAAGCCGCTACAGCACCTTCTTTAGAAGATTTACTAAATAAAAATTTTTCAATATCATTTTCAAAGCCATTCACATTAGGCCCTAATGGAGCCACCCAATTCTGCTCAAAAGCCTCATTGACGAATTTTTGCTCAGTTCCTCCCATGTGTGGAGAGGATAACCAGATTTTATCTTTATTCATTCAAGTATTTTATAATTTTTCCCGGATTGCCAACAACAACGGCAAAGTCTGGAACATCTTCAATAATTACGGCACCGGCACCTATAGACGCCCATTTGCCAATTTTCACCCCCGGGATGACCGAAGCCCCCGTACCCACCTGAGTACCTTCACCAATATTTACATTACCGGTAATTACGGTATTGGGTGCTATATGCACAAAATCCTCAAGCTGCACATCGTGTTCAACAACCGCACCAGAATTAATAATACAATGTTCTCCTATGCTTGAACCTGAATTAATGATAGCCCCGGGCATGACCACAGTACCGGCTCCCATTTTAATATTGTCTGAAATTATTGCGCTAGTGTGACTAAGTGCTTCAGCTATTGCCCCGGTAAACCTACGTGCAACCGATTTTCTTATCATATTATCACCTATCGCAAAAACAGAAGGGCTGGCAAGCTGATCTTCGGTAGGTTTATGCGTTACCTTTAGGCCAAGAAATTTTTTAATTTCCACATTATCATCAAATATGGCATCTATTTGAAGATTCCTGCTTTTTACAATATCATAAACCACTTTTCCGTGACCACTGGCTCCGTAAATATTCATCTTTAATTCTTACCGTTAAAGGCTTCCGTAGTAGCCATATTTGCTGTGTTTATTCCTTCAGAAATCAACACCTTCTTTATTGTTTTAAAAATAATTTTTAAATCTAATGCAAAAGATAAATTTTCAACATACCAAACATCATACTCAAACTTTTTGGTCCAACTAATGGCATTTCTACCATTTACCTGCGCCCAACCGGTAATCCCAGGTTTTACATCATGTCTTTTTTTCTGCCTTTCTGAATATAAACTTAAATATTGCGGCAATAAGGGCCTTGGACCAATTAAACTCATATCGCCCTTTAACACATTAATTAGCTGCGGAATCTCATCTATGGAAGTTTTTCTTACAAATTTCCCAATGACAGTTAACCTATTTTCGTCCGGGAGCAAGTTTCCTTCAGCATCCCGTTCATCTGTCATGGTTTTAAACTTGACAATATTAAAAATCTGTCCATTTTTTCCCGGTCTTTTCTGAAAAAAAAAGGGTTTTCCTGCATTGGCCAAAGCTAATAAAATTGTAACTGGAATCAATAACGGACTAAACACTAATAATGCCGTAAAAGCAATAAAAAAGTCAAATATTTTTTTAAAAAAGTGTTTATACATACGAACGCCTTAGACCTTATAATTCCATTTTTTTTTAGCCGAGCAAAACTATGATTTTATATACAGTTTCTCTAATATTTTGTACTCCTTTAACAAAATTTGCCAAAATTCTTTGCGTTCATAATACTTACAAATCTCTGTACGCGCATTTGAAGCCAGTCTTTCAGTAAAATTATCATTTTCAACCAATAATTGCATCGCTCTTAAAAGAGCTGAAGCATCTTTAACCGGAATGATTACCCCATTAATTCCCTCTACAATTATTTCGTTGCAACCATTAATATCACTCACTATTGCCGGAAGGTTCATTGCACCGGCTTGCATTACCACATTGGGAAAACCCTCGCGGTAACTGGGAAATGCCAGGGCATTTGCAATGGCAAAATAAGGCCTTACATCTTCCTGATATCCCGTAGTAACTATCTTTTCGTGCTGCTGAATTGTTTTAAAGGTTTCTTCTTTTAAGGGATCCAATGCTTTTTCAAAAGGCCCAACCAATAGCAATGTGCTGTTTTGTTGCTGCTTTTGTAGGTTTGTAAACGCGGTTACCAATTCGTTGATTCCTTTTTCACTAACCAATCTTCCTATAAAAATAAAAACAAAATCCTCCTGCGGAATACCCAGCGACAATCTTTTATTCCTTTTTTGGGTTTCATCAAACTGATTAGGATCAAAGTAATGGGTATCGATACCATTTGAGCTTCCTTTCCCCAGTACTTTTAGTTTATTTTCTTTGGCAAAGCCCTCTTTAAGGATAATTTCCCGAAGACCCCGGGAATTAGGATAAACTTTTGTTGCTAAACTATAGGTAAACTTTTCTACCAAGTTTAAAATCTTTCGTTTACTACCGGTAGTTTCCATAAGTGGCAAACCGGCGACCGTATGTAGTCTAAGTGGTACTCCCGCCATCTTTGCTGCCAGCATTCCCACAATTCCCGCTTTAGGCGTATGTGTATGAACAATCTCAGGTTTTTCTCTTCTAAAATAGTTATATAATTTCCAAACTGCTTTTATATCCTGCACCGGGGTAATAGCCCTGGTCATTTCTACCCAAAAAGTATGTACGCTATTGTTTTCCGCATATTTCTCCAGTCGTTCTTTCTCAGCAGCCACTGCCGTAACCTTATAATGCTGATTCATATAGGTTAGTTGTCCCTCCAGGAGTTTTTCCAGGGATAGTGGGATGGTGGTGATACGGATTAGTTTTTTGGGCATATATTATTATTTACTTTAAACATATCCTTTGATTGAAACCCAAATTTATCTCTTAAAATCTGGAATCTGGAAAGAATAAGTTCCAAATCTTTTAAATTTGCTTCCGGATTATTTCCAAAATTATGCGGATGCCACCATAGATGATAAATTTCACCTTTCCTGGCTGCTTTTTCCATTTCTGAAATAATACGTTTTAATTTTAAACTATTAAGTGTATTCATGCTGCTGTAGGGACGCAAAAGTCTACTAGCCATTTGCGGGACAACTCCAGATTCTATTTGAAAGATTTCTTCCTTTTTATACGACTTATTACAAGGCCCAAGGTAGGCGTCTCCGGTTCTAAAAATTTTTTGCGCCAGACTATCCTTTTGGGTATCCTGCCAATACCAGTCTTTAGGATTAGACCTTATATTGGCAATCCCTAATTCAGCACATACTTTTAGATAATCTTCATTATACTGGTTACGGGGAAACACCAGGGAACGCATTTCAATTTCTTGTTTTTCAGCAAACCTAATCGCTCTCTTTAAATCACTTTTGAAAGCCTCGCGACCCTGACCCGGCTCCAGGCAGTAATAGTGGGAATAGGTATGGGTTCCTATCTCCTGATTTGGAGTTTCAGCAATAAATTTTATAAGTTCCGGTGCAAAACAAAGTGCTTCGGTTTCTTTGCTTTGAATAGATTGACCATATTGATATGCCGATAATTCCATATTGTTATAAGCAGGTACAATTTTAGGTATATTTTCATTCCATTCGTCCCAATTCTCGTTGAATAACATCCCTACGGTAGCCCAGGTACAGGAAATTTCATATTTTTCAAATAGCTTAAGCATCTCAGGAATTACTTTACGGGTATTTTGAAAATACTCTTTTTTTTCCCTCCAGTCTACTTTATCAAACACTCCCCATAAAAGTTCAAAATCCAGGGAAATTACTAAGGCACCTTGCATTTGTTGTTCGTTTATTAGTTAGTTGGTGAATTTATTAATTGGCTGATTGGTTAATTCGTTAGTTCGTTTATTGGTTGGCCGCGGGTTGGACTTATGTTAGTTTCGATTAAACGGCAATCTTTAATAGCTATAATTGAGAAGTTTTAATTTAGGCTTTATTGTCTTTTATCTATTTCTATCCCAGCTTAAGCATAACTTCATCTATTCTTACATTACAAATTTCGAAATTAAGGATTGCCAAATCCCGGATTAACTATTTTCGATTTACGAGTTTCCAATTCCCAAATTAACAAATCCCTAATCCCAATTAACCATTTTCTATTCTTTATTGCGCAACTAAATCCGCTTCTTCTGCCTTCTGCCTTCTTTTTAGTAATCTGCGTTTTTTTAATATTTTATCATACTTTTTTTGCGCCAAATAATAATAAATTACAAAGAATAGGAAGTACATCACCATAGACTTTTGACGCATGATAATTCCCAGGTTAGACATAACGAAAGCCATGGCGATCGAGGCTAAAAAAAAGGTGGTCAAACTCATTTTAACGCTAATCGGAGACTTTTTTAAAAACTTAAGAAAATCTCCTTTTACTATTTTAAAAAACAAGAGTAGATAAATTAAATTTTCTACCGACACAATAAGTCCCAAAACCCCGGGAGCATCAAAAAACAAAGGACGAAACCAAAAGGTAAATAGTTTAACCGGTAATGGATAGTTGGCCATATCTACTCCTGAACCAGATTTGGCAAGTTCCCCTCCTCTTTCTTCAGAGAACTCAGTAAAGCCTTCAACCAGATCCTCCGATTCGTTAAGCCCAGCCATACCTAATATTGTATCTTGCACCATAAGTAAACTCCCAATCATTCCTACATAGACTACTAGTTTTTTCCAAAAGGCAATTTTCTCTTTTCCGGTCATAAATCCCAAAACGGTTCCCGCTGCAACAAATAAAAAAACATGGGGTCTAATATAATAAGTTATTAATGAACCTATTAATAATGTACCCCATCTGCTTTTGGGATCTTTAACAGCATAAGCAAACATCATTAAACTCATAAAAATAGGAGCTCCTTTCCCCAAAGATGCTGTCCAAAAATGCATATTTGGCAGAAAAAGAATAAGTGTAAGGAAGTCTATATTAAACACCTTAATTTTAATAGGTATATTTTCCCGGAAAAATAGATAAGCATATACAAAACCAATATAGCCAGACCAGGCAAAAAGCACCATCATCATTTCATAACTAAAGCCTAGCACATTAATAAAAGGCCAGCTCATAAAATCTATAAAAGTGGTACTGGTACCAAAATATTCCCACCATGAGTCGAACATTTGTGGTCTTTCGTAATAACGTTTAGAATCTGATGGACTAAAATAAGCGTATGTATAATAAACACCAAAAAAAAAGAGATGGTATAAAAAGAGCAAATTCATCAGTTTTTTGGAAAACCATCGATATTTTTTCTCAAAACTGTTAAAAAGCCCCTGATTTAACAGGAATAGAAAAAGTATTAATACTATTGCTCCTATCATAATCTAAAACAATTCCAGGTCTCCCAAGCTGTAGGTCCAATTTTCTAAGTTTAAAAGTTTGGGAGCATGTAAATTTATAGCTTTATAGGTTAATACCGGCCCAAAATCCCCGGCAATACCCGTTTTAAATTGAATGCCGCTTGCAGGAGCAATACTTAGCACTTGCGCTCCCGAGGCTTTTGTCAATTGAAAAATTGCTGTTTTTGCCTCCTTTTTTCCATTTGTAGTACAAATCACTTCAGACAACCTAAACTCTTTAAATTTATTTCTTTTTTTAACGTAACCGGCAATAAAATATTCTTTATTACAAATCACGGCATAATCCTGTAATGGATTATTGATATAGCGCCAGTTTAAATACGATATATTTTTAGGCGTAAAAAGTTGGTTGGTCTTTTTTTGCTTTTCAAAAAACAGATTTAGTAGATTTTCACTAGAATTTATTTTCCCCTGGACCTGATTAGTAAACTGCTTGTTTTTTTTAAAAGGATTTAAAGCCCGTAACTCAATTTTTAGTTTAGCAACTTCTTTCCACCCCATTTTAAGATAGCCAGGCTTACTTTGGGAATTTGGCGTATTAAACACAAAATGATCCCCACGCTCTTTTCCCAGTTCTAGAGCTTTTAAGGTAAGCTTTTTAAAGATGCCCTTCCCCTGATGCCCAGGATGCGTAGCTGTATCTACAGCGCGAAATGCGCTATATACCTCTTCCTCACGCTGCCATTTCCAACGCATAAAAGCCCTTACACCAATAATTTTATTCTCTTCCTCAGCTACCAATACCAGAGACTCCCCGAATGGATTCTCTATATGCTTATAGCGCCATACTTCTTCTGTTTTCTTAGAAGAGGTTTCCCCTAAACTGGCTTTTAGTACGCTTAAAATTCCAGGAATATCAGAATGATCGGCTTCTCTTATTTGCATTTGAAATTCGTTAATTCGTTAATTCGGGATTCGTTAATTCGATAAATCACGGCTTTTTCATTTCCTCTAATTTTACCCAGTTACTTCATCACTAGATAACTTCCTCACTCATCTCTACATAATAACTTTCCAACTCCTCAACCATTCGCTGAAGACTAAACGAGTTTACCACCCTTTTCCTGGCCGCCAGTTTCAACCTGTTTAGTTCTTCTGGATTATTAATGAGGCTTTGAACGCTACCTGAAAGCTCCTCCCATTCATCTACAGGAACAACCAGGCCATCTTTTTTATTTCTAATCACTTCCTTAATACCTCCTGCATCTGTAGATACCAACGCACATTCCATACTCATAGCTTCTAACAAGGCTATAGGCAAGCCCTCAAATGAAGAGCTCATCATAAAAATGTCCATAGCCTCAAAATAAGGCTTTACATCAGTTTTTAAACCAGGAAAGAAAACCACTTTTTCCAGGCCTAAGTCTTTCCATTCTTTTTTTATTTCTTCTTCCAGGGGACCGGCTCCAACAATTATTCCATAAACATTCGAATGCTGCTCCCTAATTTTCTTAATCACTTTTAACCATTCTACCAGGCGTTTCTGAAAACGAAATACGGCTACATTACCAAGCACTATAGCGTCTTTTGATATCCCTAATTCTTTTCTGATTTCAGAAATACCGGTACTTTGAAAAGATTCGGTATTAACTCCGTTTAGTAATGTTTTAACCGGAATTTTTGGCTGAATATTCTTATTGATGGAATTAGTAACATCCTGTGATACTCCAAAGGCCAGGCTTTGGGAATTAAATGTAATTTTGTTTATTGTTTTAGTAGCTATATGGTAGCGTTCCTGCATATTGTGCTCTGTATACAATACCGGGATTCCCGTTTTTTTATGTACCAATCTACCTACAAAACCGGCCCAGGGCAGGTGACAATGAATTAAATCAATTTTATACGATTTACAATAAGCAATAATTTTTTTGTATTGCGATAATAATCTGATATTGTCTTTGGCTTCTAAACAGGTCACTCTCCCACCGGCATCTTTAATTGCTGACTCCATTTGGTCTTTCCAGGGTAAAAAATAGATATAATGAAAATCAAATTTTTTCTGGTTATGCAATTTGAGCGTTTCAGGAAGCAGCATTTCAGCCCCACCCCTGCCAAGGGATTTAATAATATGAAGAATTTTTATTTTTGTCATAGTTTAAATCAAAGCGCAAAGTTAATTCATTCTCAGGCTTACACAAGAAATTTATTTTTTTAGGCTAGAGATACTTAGCCGACACCGTCTTTGCAATTTTAGATTGTACCAGTAACTCAATAAACGTTTTAGTTGACGCTCTGTTTCCACGCTTAAAAATAAATAAAACTTTAAATATTCGTGGATTCGTGGCAGCTTTCTTTAGGCTTCCAATCTAGATCCCTCGTCAATACTACCGTATTTATTTTTTTGTAGTGGGTTTCAGTGTGACAGATCCTTTAATAAAAAAATTATAAGGTAAACAAATAAGTAATAAGCAAACTACCTCGGGGTATTCCACCCTTTGGCGGTGCCAATAAAGTTACAATAAAACTTCAAGAAGCCTACTTCAATAAATCTTTATATACAGCTTCAAACTCCAAAGCTATTTGAGTATTTATATAACTTTCTTTTACCATTTTCAAAGCATTTTCTATTTTTCGCTTCGGTTTGTTTGCCAAAACTTTCAATATAGCTTTTTTAAAACTGTTTTTATCTCCTTTTTTGATTAAGTAACCAGTGTCGTTATTCACAATTTCGCCGATACCTCCCACATCATAAGCCACTACCGGGGTTTTACAGTACATTGCTTCTAAAAGCACCCCCGGTAGACCTTCAATAATGCTGGGTAATACCAGCACATCTGCAGCCATACAGAAATCTAAAGGGTTATTTACAAAACCATGAAAAGTTATGGAGTCTTGCAATCCCTTTTCTTTTACCAGGTTTTCAATCTCCCACCGCAACGGTCCATCCCCTACTAAATGCAGGTGTAAATAAGGTTCGTCTTGTATAACCAATTGAAATATTTCCAGCAAACCTTTATGGTTTTTCTCAAAACTAAAGCCACCAATATGAGCTATATGTTTTACCTCCTGCGGCATGAGTTTAATAGTTTTTGGTATTTTAGACTCAAGTCCCACCGGAAGAACGAAAGTACATTCTCGTAAAAAAGGAAACAGATGAATAATATCTTTTTTGGATGCCTGAGATACCGACAACACCCTACTTACATTTTTATATAAAAAATGATTAAGCTTTTTTTGTACACCCGATTTCAAATATTGCCCTACTTCACTGGCATTACGTACAATAATAGGCGCTGACCAACGAAAAACTTTTTTTGAAAAAACAGCATATTTAAGCGTATCCCCAGCGTTGGCCTGTACTATATCTGGTTGAAAGTCCTTTATATTTTTTGCCAAAGCTTTCCAGGCTTTATAATCGAGAAATCGATTACCGGTAGCGCCCCCTATGTTTTCTATCTCTTGATCCCAATCTAGCTTAGCCTCTCCCGGGAACACGGCAAGTATTCGAACTTCGTGTCCCATCTTCACTAAATGCTTGGAAAGCTGACAGGTAAAAGTCTCAGCCCCCCTGTTTTGAGGTTTTTGTATGAGCTGGAGGATTTTCATAGTTTATAATTTACTTTCTAAATCACCCAGTGAGAAATTGATGTTTTTTTGAATATTCCCAGAGTCACTTTTAAATACCACATTCGCGTTTTTTCTAACTGTAGAGGCAATACAGTTAACTCTTTCGAATTCTTTATTATCTACAAAATATATAAAAAATGATTTTTCTCTTTTTGCCGTAGCATTTATCATCGTTTGAAATTGTTTTGAATCTCCCAACAATTCGTAAATAATAATTGTTTTCAAACCTTTTATTTTTTTCAATGAAAAAATCATAAAACTGTCGGCATATTGCACTAATATATATTTTTTATCCTCATACCTCCATTTAAGAAATTCTCCAGTCTTATTGGTTTGCCACATTAAACTGGAACTTTCATAATTTCTTTTAAGGTTAAACGATCCCTTTTCTATCTTCTCAATTTCCTTTTTTTTAGAAAAAGGATTTAATAGACCCATTTTTACTTTTGGACTATCTTCTAGTATGTTCCAACCCATTTTTAGATTTCCAGGAAGACTATTATGATTTGGGGTATTAAAAATAACATCATATTTACCCTTGCACATTTCTATTCCAACCAAATTCATCTTCTTGAATAGGCCTTTTCCTCTATACCTTTTATCTACTACGGTATCTACTGGACGAATTGCAGTTTTATATTCTTTACTTTTTTTAAACTTCCAAAACATGAACATTCGTAAACCTACGATGCTTCCATCATCTTCTATTAAAAATCCAAAAGATTTACCAAAAGGATTTTGAACATGCTTCCACCTAAAGAATGATTCTGTAAAGGTATCATCCAGGCCTTCATTAATTAACTGAACAACAGCAGGTATATCTTTTTTGTAATCTATTTCCCTGAATTTGAGCATAATTTTGAATATAATTCTAGGATTAAGGCATTATTCCGGGATTCTAAAAATTTATCATAAAAATTTTTTAAACTTGCCTTGCCATATTTTTCTCGTATTTCCGGATTTTCAATAAAAAAACTTATCGCCTTAACTATAGTCTCTTCATTATGTACATCGAAAAATTTAGCGTTTACACCTTCCTCTACCACCTCGTGTAATACAGGGATATCATTACACGCCACAGGTAAACCGGCCGCCTGGGCTTCAATTAATGCACCACCTAAACCTTCGTACAACGATGGGAAAACAAATAGATGTGATTCTAAAAGATATTCTGAAACATTGTCTTTAAAGCCTTCAAGGAAAATATAATCATTTAAATTATTAGAATCAATATAATCACTCATCTCCTTAGTGGCGGCTCCATCCCTTCCAAAAAATCGCAACTCTATATTGTAACCTTTATCGACTAACTTTTTTACCGCTTTTATTAAATAAATTTGACCTTTCTGGAATTCATGACGAGCTACATTAATTAACTGAATTGGCTCTTGAAGATTTCTTTTTTCATAGGAATCTATAATGGGTTTACGGCCCCGGGGAATTACCGTTACCCGATGAGGACTCAATCCCACTTCCTCAATATAATGCTGTTTAACAGCTTCTGTAATACTGTGAAAATGATCTACATATTTTCTTGCAGTAACTTGATCTATGAATTTATAAATTTTTAAGCCCGTTTGATTTACCTTGTTATCTTTTAGACGTTCCTCACTATACGTGGTATTTACTAAACTTTCCAAATGGATAAATTTAGCCCATAATTTTGCAAACCTGGTTCTTAAATTGGCCCGAAAGAGGATACTATGCACAAGGTTGAAATCA
This sequence comes from Salegentibacter maritimus, assembly GCF_016236975.1. Classification (NCBI taxonomy): domain Bacteria; kingdom Pseudomonadati; phylum Bacteroidota; class Flavobacteriia; order Flavobacteriales; family Flavobacteriaceae; genus Salegentibacter; species Salegentibacter maritimus. Next base: position 156,383 of record NZ_JAEHNY010000005.1, on the reverse strand, counting down.
CCATTTTTTATATAATTCGCAATGAATTTAGTCTGCTTAATAAAGTTACCGGAAGGAATAAAGTTTATGGAATACCCCTTTTCTTGCATTCTTTCCTGAACACCAATCGTTCTTTTATCCAAACATAAAATTTCGAAAGGAATATCTTTTTCATATAAATGATCACAAATAACTTCTGTAGATCTTTCTGCACCCCCAGAGCCCAAACTATTTATAACGAATAATATTTTCATTTTATTTTTTTCTGAGTTTACTTAAGGTCCTGGTAATTGGTAGTATTTTAGTATGCCAACCACTTAAAATAAGTTTTAATTTCCAAAGCGGCGTATGATCATTTACCGCCAGACGGGAAATACGTAAAGGATTTATTTTGCCCCTATTAATTTTATGATCAAATAAGAAAGCCACCTTAATTTGATGAGATTCCAATACCGTCTCCGACAGACGGGAATAATTACCGTTGGGATAAGCAAAAATATCTGGAGTAAAACCCAATTCCTCCAACTGCCCTTTTGAATTTTTAAGCTCTGCCTCCAATTCTTCCCGTGTACAATTATTAAACATAGGATGCGTATGGGAGTGGTTTGCAATGGTAAACCCGGAAGCCTGCATTTCCTTTAATTGTGCCGTAGATAATTGTTGGCATCTCATTGCAGGTTTATTTGATTGTTTTCTCAATTCCAACAAAAACTTTTCCAGTTCTATATTCTTCCAATCCTTAACTTCCCATACTTTTTTATTCCCCTCTTCTTTCCCTAAATAATATTCAATCTCCTCCCACCAAAATGGTTTGTGACTATTAATTAAATCTGTTACTACAAATAAAGTAGCCGGCAGTCTATATTTTTTTAGAAGCGGCAAAGCATTTTCATAAACGCTCAAGTCACCATCATCAAAAGTGATAATTAAAGGGTTCTTAGGAAGCTTAGTTTTATTACATATGAACTGTCTTAATTGCTCCACGGAAATAACAGAATAGTTTTCTTCGAGATAAGAAAGATGTGCCTCAAAATTCTTGCTATCACGTACAGTATGATACGCTAAGATGCATAAAGATTTAATATTATTCTTCAAATTAATCTTAATTGACTGGTTATTAAATGGCTTGCAAAATTAACAATTTAAAAATTGTAACACATTTCAAATTAACGAATAGTAATAATCTAAACACTGAAATTTAAATATTTGAACCACTTATCTTTAAATGAATTTTTTTTGCTGTTTCCAAAGGCAAAATATTATAGATAAGAAAAGCTACGAACGGTTTTAAGGTTAGCGTTTTACTACCTATTTGTTTGTAAAAAAAAGAATTTCCAGCTTTAAGGTTTTTCGAATGATAACTAAGCCATTGCAGTTTATATAAAAATTTTTTTATTAAAAAGTTATCTTGAAAAATGAGTTGCCTATTTTTTTGAAAAATAATCTTATAGGCATTTAGTAAATTTGTTCTATCTTTTCTTACCCTTTCTCCTTTGTGAATATTTACTGTTACCAGAATATCCTTTAACAAGGTAGGTTTAAAACCTAAATTATCGAGTCTTATAAGCCAATCGGTATCTACAGCTACTCTTAGTCGCTCATCGAACAGCCCTACTTTATCAAAAATATCTTTTTGTACAAACAAACCGCAACCTGTACCTATTTTTAGTTCTTTAATAAAAGGAACATTCTCTTTGGGCTGCCAAAATACTTCTGTAATTTCTCCTGTAACCTCATTCTTTGTTTGGTAAGCTCCAAATGCAAAATCTATTTTAGGGTTTTCAATATACTTCTTTAAAAAAAAATCTAAAGTTGTGGGGTGCATCTCATCGTCACTATCAAGAAAAAAAATAAACTCACCTGTAGCTTGTCTTACGCCTTCATTACGAGCTCCCGCGTTACCTTTATTCACCGGTAATTTAAAAAACTTTATTCGTTCATCATCGTATGTCGAAATCACTTCATCAATATTATCAGTAGAGCAATCGTCCACTAATATTAGCTCCCAGTGACCCCTGGTTTGATTAAGCACACTTTTTATAGCCCTTGGGACTAACTTAGCTCTATTATAGATTGGGATGATTATTGAAACGTGTGGCGTATTCTTCATAATATTTCGACCTTAAAAAATAAACTCTACTTTTTAGCTTTATTTTTTTTTAATAATTTTTTAGCCAACTCATACTCTTCGACCTTTAAAACTACAGCCATTCCTAAATAGGTTAAAGCACCAAAAGTAACTAAAATAATAAGTGAGAGTATTGGAGTAAACTCAAATCTTACAAGAAACAATTTGAAAACATAGATCAATCCTACCATAACTAATGTAAGAAAAAATGAATGAGACAAGTTTTTGAGTATTTCTATCACAGAAATATTGATTAAACGACCAGCATAATAGAAATTAGGTATTGCTCCCACTATGCCTATGGTAGTATAAATTATAACTAACCCCATTAAACCGTCAAGCTTTATTCCAACATAAAATCCTATAACATTAAGTAACCCAAAAATAAGTGATATTCTAAATGCTATATGTGATTTATTTAATGAGTTATAAATTACCCCATTTAGACTTAAAATAGATTGCGAGGCTCCCAGTATAGATAAAATACTTACTAGTGGTATCATCTCTTTCCAATCTGGACCAAAAGTAGAAAGCACAAATTCTTTAGATACCACAGCTAATCCCCCCATCATAGGAAAAGTTAAAAATGCTATTACCTTTGTTGCATTAAGGTATATTCTTTTAATCTCTGGGATGTCATCTTGAATTAAAGAGAAAGATGGAAACATTACTCTAGCGATAACCCTTGAAAAATTGGTTAAAGGTAACATCATAATCGCATAAGCTTTTGAATACAGACCTAAAGCACCACTAGTTAGCATTTTACCAATGAGTAAATTATCTGCATTTCGGCTCCAATAGTTAACTATAGACTCACCTGCAACATTTCTTCCCATTTTAAACATGGAATCAAATGATTTTCTATTAAATTTTGGCTTTTGATTTACAGGGTAAAAAATAAAATAAAGCAAAGAGGTAAAAATTTCCTGACTTAATAATTTTACCAAAATACTCCAGACTCCAAAACCTTTATAAGCTAAAATAATGGCTAAACCAGAACTTAGGACTAATGCTGCCAGCGAAATAAAAGCATTTAATTTAAAATTAATTGCTTTTGTAATTAATGCTTTATTTACTCCTGATGAAGCGGTAACGATAAAAATAAAGGATAGTACTTTAGTTAAAGTTTTTAATGAATCAACCTTATAGAAATCTGCAATTAATGGAGATAAGAAAAAGAAAAGTACCGTTAAAAAACTTCCAGATGCCAGGTTAAAAAAGAAAACTGTATTTACATCCTGTTCGTTTACTTCTTTTTTTTGGATTAATGCTGCACTAAAACCAAAATCCACAAATCGTATAGCAAATCCTGTAAAAACTGTTATCATCGCTATAGTTCCAAATTCATCGGGCGTAACAAGTCTTGCAAGAATAAAAGTGATTAGCAAATTGAGGACCTGTGCGCCACCTTGATTTACAAAACTCCATAAAACACCTAGCTTGGTTTTTTCTAAATGACTTGGCATTAGGTAAGTTCTTTAAAAAGTGAGACCCATTCTTCAGAAATCTTCTCTACCGAAAAGTTTTCGGCCACTATTTTATTATTTGCTCCAGCAATTTCATCCTTATCTTCTATTAGCTGCTTTAGATCAATTAAAATTCTTCCCAAAGAATCAAAATCATCAAATTTTAGATAATCAACTCCAAAGTTTAAAAATGTATTGTAAGGCAGCCAACTTCCTACAATCGCTAAATTATTTGTATAAAAAAATTCTGTTAAGAATGCACTTAGTCCATCGGTTATAGGTGCATGAATATAGACGTCACTTATAATCTTTAGTTTAGCTAAATCTTCCCACCCCAGGAAATCTGTCAAAAAAATAAAATCACATTCAATGGTTTTGGTGATTTCACGTAATTGTTCTTGGTAATCACCACTATTATCCCCATAACTGAACGGAAAGATTATATGAAAATCACTGACAATATTTCTAGGTAAACCTTTTAATATTTCTAAAAATTCCAAATGATTGTTTTCTATGTGCGCATTATGCCCAAAAAGAAGCACAATCTTTTCTTTCTTTATATTATATCTTTTCTTAAAATCTATTATCCAATTTCTATTTTTCATTAAGATATCTGCAACTTCATAGAATTTATTATTATGAATAAAGCGTTTATTTCTAAGCTTATTTTTTAATTGAAAGCCAAACCTACTTAATATCGCAAACTCCATTTCTGGAGTTGCGGCTGTTATTAAATCTACATTATTTAAACTAGAATTTTGTATTTCATGATCTTTCCAGGAATCAATTCTATAAATATCAGACCCCCAATAGGTAACTATGACTTCATAATCTTTTGTTAAATACTTTAAGAAAAGCGCAAAAATATGCTTGGGAAAATGTAAATGAATAATATCAGTATTAGTACTATCATCTATAAATTTAGCATAGTAAAAAGCGTTCACATGTCTTAATATTAATCTCAAACCATCGTTGGAAATTAAAGAGCCTTTTTCAACCCTAAAAATGCGCAAATCTTTCCAAAAATAGCTATTCGAAAGTACAGAAGGAACAGCCTTTAGCAGTGTAAAAAAATTTTTTAAATTCGGCTTTTTATAATAATTCTTGTCAAAAATTTTTTCAGCTCTTTCTTTGGTTGTTTCATTTCCAAAATTCTCGAGATTTAAAATATTAAATGAAAAATCAGGGCACTTTTTAACAATATTACCATAAAGTTGTAGAATATAATTGGCTTGACCAATACCGGTTACAAGAACATTCTTATTTTTCAAAACACTCATTGATTTATACCCTGGAAACCGAGTTTTTTAGAGGTTTTATTATATTCGTCCCATTGACCAATATCCATCCAGGACCCTTCGCTTACGGGAAAAACCCCTACCTTACCGTTTCTTTCCATAATCTTCTCCATTAATGTAGTAATATGGAAAAATTCATTTTCAGGAATTTCATCAAGTAGATGTGGCTCTAAAATATACATCCCCGCATTAATAAACATATTAAAACTTGGCTTTTCTTTTAAGGCGGTCAAAATTCCATTTTCTTTAAACTCCATAGTCCCATAGGGTACTTCAAAATGTTTTACCGCGCTAATTGCAGTTAACTCATTACCATTCTCTTTATGATATTTCAACATTTCTGTATAGTCGTCTTCTATTAAAATATCACAATTAGTTACAAAAAAAGTGGAGGTAATTATATTTTTAAGTAAGTGTAAACTACCAGCTGTACCAAGAGGCTTATCTTCAACAAAGTATTTGGTTTCGTAATCTCTTTGAATATTATTGAAATATTCCTCTATCATTTCCTTTTTATAATTTACTGTAAAGTAAAAATCCTGCACACCAACTTTATTAAAAGAATCGATAATCCATTCTACAATTGGTTTTTCTCCTAGCGGCACTAATGGTTTTGGAATAATATTAGTAATTGGTTTAAGTCTTGTTCCTTTACCACCAGCCATAATTATTACTGGTAAATTAAATGTTGATTGAGAATATGGTTTTGGATCCTTAAATATATCTTCCCAGAAATAAATTGCCACAATATTATTTTGTTCATCTAAAACCGGACAAAGCTCCATTCTATACTTTAGCATAAGACTTTTTATCTCAGGAAAAGAATCTTTTGGAGTTGCAACTCTTATATTATCACGTAAAATTTCAGTAACCCGCGTATCCAAAGATTTATCTCCAATAATTGCTCTTTGAATATCTCCAGCACTTAAAAGTCCTAGAAAGGATTTTTCTTTTGTTATAATTAAAAGTTTATGATCGATTTTATCCATTAATTTCATGGCCTCTAATATAGTAGTATGTTGATCTATTCTTCTACCTTTAAAATCAATTTCTCTTTTCATAATTTCTCTTTTCCTGGATTACCAACAATAGTCTTATTATCTGCTACGTCATTAAGTACAACCGTTCCGGCTCCTACCACAACATTTTCTCCAATTTTCACTCCTTGTTTAATCACCACATTAGCGCCAATAAAGGTGCCATTACCCACACTCACATTACCTGCTAATACAGCACCGGGAGCTATATGCACTGCATTGCCTATAGTACACTCATGTTCTACTATTGCACCAGTATTAATAATGCAAAAATCTCCAAGGCTCACTAAAGGATTTATGGCTGCATTCCTGGCTATAAAATTACCAATCCCCGTTTGCACATGTTCTGATAACGAAGCTGAAGGATGAATAACATTTAGAACTTTTCTATTTTTTGAAATAATAAAGTTTCCAGCTTTCTGCCTAATATGATTATCGCCTATCCCTAAAACATATTGTTTATCTGTGGTCCAGGCTTCAAACTCTTCATCCCTTTCAAAACCTAAGTACTCCAATTTAAAAGGATTTAAACTAACTTTTTTAGTTTCTGTATATTCCGTAATATTTAAACCAGTTAGTTTTGCGGCTTCCGCCACAACCAAACCATGTCCTGAATATCCAACCAATACAACCTCCTTATCTAACACTACTTGGTATATTTACAATTCTATCTTCTAAAAACTCAGCATTTTCCTGACCATCCTTAAAGCAATCTCTATAGATTGGCAGTTTATACATCAATTGCCATATAGGCCGAGTCATCACGCCGGCATCATTGGTTTCTTTTAGAAAAAGATCTCGTTGTTTTTTGTTTTCCAATTCAACACACATGAGCCAGTAATTCGCTGTAGTGTTGGGCATTTCAGTACGAAATCTTATATCCTGATCTTTGAAAAAATAAGCATAGTTTTCAGCTAATTCCCTTTTATTTTTTATAAAACTTTGCAAATTTTCAAGTTGGGCACAGGCCAATGCAGCATTTAGATTGGGCATTCTATAATTATAACCCAATTCATCGTGATAGTATTCATAAGAATGTGGTTTTTTAGCGGTTGTCGTTAAATATTTCGCCTTCTCGCCAAGCTCAATATTATTACTTACAATGGCACCACCACCTCCACATGTCACTATCTTATTGCCATTAAAAGAAAAAACACCCACTTTCCCAAAACTTCCTGTTGATTTTCCTTTAAACTCACTACCTAAAGATTCTGCGGCATCTTCAACTACCGGAATTTTCCAATTGGTACATATTTTAACGATTTCATCAATTCTTACCGGGAAACCAAAAGTATGCATAGGCAAACAAGCCGCTATTTTATTACCGGTTTTTTTATTGTAACAGCCATCTTCCCTAAGTTCCCCAAATTCGTCTAAGAAGTCGTTCAGAGCTTTTGGAGATAAACCCATAGTATCTCGATCTACATCTATAAAAACAGGTTTTGCAGCATTATAAGCAATAGCATTTGCGGTTGCCACGAAGGTAAGAGCCTGAGTAAGCACTTCGTCTCCCTTATTAACTCCAACCAAACGTAAAGCAACTTGAATCCCTGATGTACCGTTTACCACTGCTACTGCTTTTTCAGTAGTGGTAATCTCCTGCATCATAGCCTCAAATTTATCTACATATGCCCCTACAGAAGAAACAAAAGTGGAATCTATGGTATTATTTAAATACTTTTTTTCATTCCCTTGAAATCGCGGTTCGTGCAAAGGAATAAATTCTTTAGTATTAAACGTATCCTGTATAAAAGATATGGTTTTCTGAACTGCTATCATTACATTTTCGCATCTAAATATTTACCGGTTTCTTTATGGCCAAAATCCGGTATCATTTTATGGAATAATTCCACAATTTCATTTTTAGACCAGACTCCTCTATCTCTCATTTGAGAAATTTGCTGTTCAAAAAGATTCAATTTTTCTTCTTCGATATTTAAATCATTTTTAATAATTCCAAGATTTTGAAATTTTTCTAGATCTAAAGTCTCTTCTTCAGTAAAAAATTCTTCGAAGCCTTTCTCTCCTGTCGTGTCACTCTCTGTAAAAAAACAAGGCCATTTTTTCTCTTGTGGTATTGTTTTTACTAATTCCCGGGCTTCATCTTCAGTTTTACACAAATAGGGCTCATAGCCTAATTGCTCTAAATACTTAACAGCAATATCTGCAAAGGAAATTAAATGTAAACTCTCACTCAGTTTCGGGAAAAATATATCCCTGTTTTCCCCAAAAATACAAGACATTAAACATAACTCACCCGATTCTTGAGGAGTTACAAAATAACGTTTTACATCAGAAGGGGCTACAATAGGTTGTTTCTTTTGGATGCGTTGATTAAACCCGTGTAATAGCGAACCATCAGAAAAAGCTACATTGGCAAAACGAGCTGTGGAGATTGGAATATTTTTACTTTGTCGCATTAAAAACATTTCCATAATACGTTTAGAAGCCCCCATCATATTTACTGGGTTGGCAGCTTTATCTGTAGAAACGCAAAAGTATTTTTTAATACCATTATCAGAAGACTGCTTAATTGTCTTTTCGGTATTGAAGATATTCACATCTATCATGCGCATTAATGTAAAAGGGTCTTTTTCACTTCGCACATGCTTCAATGCCGACAAATTGAGCACATAATCATATTCTCCATCTGCTTTTATAAAAGCATCATACTCCACAGAGCCAATATCTAAAGCAAAAGTTTGAAAATCACCATCGATATACCCCAAAGAACTACGAATATCCCGAACTAATTCTACCATATTATTTTCACTAATGTCAACTACGTGAAGTTTTTTCGGGTCTCTTTTAAAAATCTCTTTTGTAACTGCCTGCCCTATGGAGCCAGCACCTCCTATCACAAGAAATTTGGAAGCTGAAACTTTAGATCTTAATTCGGCTTCGTATTTAGAAATATCAGGTACAAAAAGCTCAGTACTCCTACCTATTAAATTTAATACATCCATATTTAACTTCCAATTGCATAAAACTCAAACCCAATACCCTCTTTAGTTTTTCTTTCCAACAACCTTCTTCCATCAAACAAAAAGGCAGGTTTTAGCATTTCTTTATATATTTTTTGCCAGTCTAATTCTTTAAATTCATCCCACTCAGTTAACACCGCTACAGCGTGAGCATCTTTAGTCGCTTCATAAGCTCCGTCTACCACTGTTACCCTGGCTCTATTTTCTTCTAAAGAACGGGTATTCAAATAATCTAAATCGGCATAGATCTGTTCTGTTTTTACTTTCGGATCATACACTACGATCTCAGCCTGTTCGTTCAACAAATAGTCTGCCACATAAATAGCTGCCGATTCCCGGGTATCGTTGGTGTCTTTTTTAAAGGCCCAACCCAGTAACGCAATTTTCTTTCCGGAAACAGTGTTAAATAAGGTTTGCACAATTTTAGCGGCAAACCTTCTTTTCTGATGGTCGTTCATAATAATTACCTGCTCCCAGTAATCGGCTACTTCGTGTAAACCAAAAGATTTTGAGATATATACCAGGTTTAAAATATCCTTTTGAAAACAGGATCCTCCAAAACCAACCGAAGATTTGAGGAATTTTGCCCCAATCCTGGAATCCATTCCCACAGCTTTAGAAACCTCATTTACATCGGCCCCGGTTTTTTCACAGAGTTCACTCATTGCATTGATGCTGGAAACCCTTTGCGCCAGGAAAGCATTTGCCGTTAATTTAGATAACTCTGAAGACCAAACATTAGTGGTTAATAGTCGCTCTCTTGGCACCCAATGGGCGTAAACATCTACTAGAGCATCTACGGCTTCTTTTCCTTTAGCAGTATCAATATCGCCTCCTATAAGCACTCGATCTGGATTCATCAAATCATCTACCGCAGTTCCTTCGGCTAAAAATTCGGGGTTAGAGAGAATTTGATAGTTCACTCCGTTACCGGTATTATCTAAAATATTCTTTAAAGCCTCGGCGGTACGTACCGGTAAAGTAGATTTTTCAACTACAATTTTATCATCTTTAGCCACCCTTGCGATTTGGCGGGCACACAGTTCGATGAACTTAAGGTCTGCAGCCATCCCCTTACCTATTCCGTAAGTTTTAGTAGGTGTATTCACCGAGATAAAGATCATATCGGCCTTATCGATTGCTGCATCTACATCGGTAGAAAAAAACAGGTTTCTACCCCTGGCTTCTTTCACCACTTCCGGTAAACCGGGTTCATAGATTGGAATATTTTCTACATTTTCGTCGTTCCAGGCCTTAATGCGCTCCTCGTTGATATCTACAACCGTAACATTAATTTCCGGACATTTTTGAGCTATCACTGCCATAGTGGGACCTCCTACGTATCCTGCGCCTATGCAGCAGATGTTTTTGATATTCATTGCTAGTTAATTAGTTAACTGGTTAATTGGTTAATTGGAATGCCTCCCAAACTATTTAAAATTAACCAATATTTATTCCTTACTCCTATTTCTTAAATATTTGATATAGCCATTTATTAGTCTGAGACAAGATTCTGCTTTATTCCGAAGCGTCTGCAAGACCGCTTCAGAGATGTAGTCACAGTACTTTGCCTCAATCCCGTGATCTAATATTTCAGCAACTGAGCCTCGCGCATTTAAAAGAAATTTTATATTTTCTTTATAATGGTATCTTCCCCAACCCTCAGTAATGTTTGCCGTAGCCGACCTCGCTGACCTTAATAGCTGGGAATATAATTCAAAACGCTCTGTTTTCGGCAATTTGGTTAATATTTCCTTTTTCACATAAAGCTTCAAATCATAACAAGCCTTCCAACAATCCAGATCCTCGAAATTTGATGCCATTTTTTAGTTAATTGGTTAAGCGGTTGATTGGTTTAATGGATATCCATATTAAATATTAAACTGTATTTGATATAAAAAAAATCTTATTCGGAAATATCTGATTTTTAAATCAATCACAAAATTATAGGATATTTTTTCTCCAATTAATCAATTATAGTTAAATAAATTCACTAGTCCCGAATCCCTAATTAACCAATCTCCATTCCCAAATTAACAAATCCCCAATTCACTAATCCCTGTTCCCAAATCATGATTCCCATTTTATTCGGGAGCTTACCCAAAATTTATTCAGGGATTAAAGTTAAACCTGGGTTCTTATCGTGTTAGATACTGAAACAAGTTCAGCATGACGATTTAATTTAAAATCATCTTAAACTAACAAAAAACCAATCTCGAATCCCCAATTAACTATTCTCAATTCCCGAATTTACAACTTCTTATCACACCTATCTCCCAGCACTCCCTTCACATCATATACAACGGTATTGCCGTTTTTTAACTGATCCAGATTCATTTCCAAAAATTCTTTATGCGCCACAGCTAAAACGACGGCATCATATTTTTCGCCCGGTATTTCTTTTACAGTTGTGAGTCCGTATTCGTGCTTAACCTCTTCCGGATTTGCAAGTGGATCAAAGATAGTCACATTGGTACCATATTCCTTGAGATTCTTTATAACATCTACCACTTTAGTATTTCTAACATCAGGGCAGTTCTCTTTAAAGGTAATACCCAGCACCAGGATATTAGCTCCTTTTACTTTTTGGTCATTCTGCAGCATAAGCTTAACAACTTCAGAAGCTACATATTGCCCCATAGAATCGTTCATTCTTCTTCCTGCAAGGATAATTTCCGGATGATAACCAATCTCCTGAGCTTTTTGAGCCAGGTAGTAAGGATCTACTCCAATACAGTGACCGCCAACCAATCCGGGTTTAAACGGAAGGAAATTCCATTTTGTGCCAGCTGCTTCCAAAACTGCCTGTGTATCGATATCCATCATATTAAATATCTTGGCCAATTCGTTTACAAAAGCAATATTGATATCCCGTTGAGAATTCTCAATAACTTTTGCAGCCTCAGCCACTTTTATAGTTGGAGCTAAATGTGTACCGGCGGTAATCACTTCAGCATAAAGCTCGTTTACCTTTTTCCCGATCTCAGGGGTAGAACCGGCGGTAACTTTTAAAATTTTATCTACGGTATGCTCTTTATCTCCCGGGTTAATTCTCTCGGGTGAATACCCAACAAAAAAGTCTTCGTTGAATTTAAGTCCGCTATGTTTTTCAAGCACCGGCACACATTCATCTTCTGTTACACCCGGGTATACCGTAGATTCATAGATTACCACGTCTCCCTTTTGCAGTACTTTCGCAACGGTTTCACTACTTTTATACAGCGGAGTAAGGTCTGGTCTATTGTTTTTATCTACCGGGGTAGGCACCGTAATGATATAATAATTGCAATCTGCTATATCCTCAAGATCGGCCGAGCAGTACAAACCATTTTCATTTTCTAAATCTTCCTTTTGAACCAAAGCCGATTGTAATACATCATCCTCCACCTCTAAAGTTGAATCGCGCCCAGTCATTAATTCTTTAATTCTAGACTGATTTATATCAAATCCTATTACCGGATATTTAGTAGCAAAAAGTCTTGCCAGGGGTAACCCAACATAGCCAAGACCTATAACAGCTATTTTTCTATTTTTCATTTCTTATTTAGTTTTTTCGCTTTATTGTGAATAAGTGATGATGTAACCCAGTAAATCAGTGATTACAAAAAAAATAGTTTTCCAACTTACACTTATATTTATTCAAGCCTTCACTTCATTAATACTTTACTTTAAATTCTTCCAATACCAAGAAACCGCTTCTTTCAACCCCTCATCAATTCGGTGGCTTGGTTTATAGCCCAATAACTTTTCCGCTTTATCAACTGAAGCCAAAGAATGCGGAATATCACCCGCCCTATTTGGACCATGCTTAACTTCAACATCAGCAATTTTAGGATCAAATTCAGAAAGATGTTTTTTAAGCAATTGTGTAAGTTCTACCAAATTAGTTCTATCACCAACAGCGGTGTTATACACCTGGTTAACAGCCTCTTTATTTTCGGAAGTAATAGCACGTAAATTCATTTGAATTACATTATCGATATAGGTAAAATCACGGGAATAAGTTCCATCTCCATTTATTACCGGACTTTCGTGCTTCATAAACTGCATCACAAACTTCGGAATCACCGCAGCATAAGCTCCATTTGGATCTTGTTTCCTTCCAAAAACATTAAAATACCGTAATCCTATGCTATCTAATTGATAAGCATCCTGAAAGATATCGGCGTAAAGTTCGTTCACATACTTTGTGATAGCATACGGTGAAAGTGGTTTTCCTATTTTATCTTCCACTTTAGGAAGTTTTTCAGAATCTCCATAAGTAGAAGAACTTGCTGCGTATACAAACCTTTTTACTCCGGCATCTCGCGCTGCTACCAACATATTTAAAAAGCCAGATATATTAACCTCATTACTGGTAATAGGATCGGCCAGAGAACGCGGCACAGAACCTAAAGCTGCCTGGTGCAATACATAATCTACATCCTTGCAAGCCTCATGGCAAGTTTCTAAATCGCGAATATCTCCTTCTATCAATTCAAAATTCTTGTGATCTTTTACCTGCTCTAAATTATGCTTATGGCCGGTAGCAAAGTTATCTAAACAAACTACTTTAGCATTTAAGTCAATTAAGGTCTCACAAAGATTAGACCCAATAAAACCGGCTCCTCCGGTTATAAGAATTTTTTCACCTTCTAATTTCTCCTGAAGTTCAGTCATTTGAGAATTTTAGTTTAACTTTTAATCGGCGGCAAAGATAGAATTTCTTTATGAGCCTATTGCTAAATAAACCTTAAAGCTTTAAAAACGTTAAGAATTGTTTGAAAGATGGTTTGCTATATACCTGATTAATAGGTTTATTTATACTGCTATGGTTTTAACCTTTGATATTTAGTGTGGAGTCACAAATACAAAAATATTTTTAAATTGAATAAAATAGATTTTACATCTTCCTGGATTTATTTTAACAGATTGACCTGGAGAAAATTTAAGAAGACAAAAATCTCGTCATCCTGAATTTATTTCAGGATCTAATGCTTAGAGTCTACCAAAATTCCCAGGTTTAACAGCTCCCCTTTTTCCAGAGGAGATAATGAATTCTCTGAGAGAGAAAAAACAAAAAAAAGAGGGGATTTCCGCCACTAATTTCATTTTACACAATAAAGTATTAAACACAGCTATTTTCAGTAAAACTATTGCCTGTGCGGCAATAGTTTTTAATGTATTAACTGACATTCTTTATTTTCTTATTTCCCCTCGATTAAAAAGAACAAAAAATCCAAACGATATCTTGTCTCAAACTTTACGCCCCCTTCTTACAGGTCATTAACCTAATAAAAACTATAAAACTAAATAATTCCTTCCATTCGTTTCAAGTCTTTCATTATCAATAACCACCCCAATAAATCAGAACAACTTACAGCTAAAAAAAATTAAGCTTCTCCAATTTATTTTTTAAAATCTGTTTTAGATGCAGATTTACCTTAGTAGCGCCGTAATGGTTAATATGGTGAACATCATTAAAATCTTTAGAAGTATCAAACTTAATAAGTTTATTATAGTCATAAAGTTCACCTTGTCTTTCCAAATATTCTTCTACATCAAAGGTGTTTTTATAACTGAATGCGTAGGGTGCAATAACCAGGATATAGGGAATCTTATTTTCTTTTAAAAATTTTAAATTTTCTTCAAAAGCGGTCAATTGATTTTCCCGGGGCACCCATCTAATTTGAATGTCATCCCTAATGGAAGTAGCCAAATAGGGCCGCTCTAGATAGCCCCTATAATAACGACTGCTAGAAGAAAAGTTTTGCTTTTTATCTTCAATATCTAAAAATTTTCGTGCATACTTAACAAGATAAGTATTTAGCAAAACAATACTATTTTCATATTCGAAGATTTCTGATAGTCCAACCTCAAAAGGTTTGGAAGCATTGAGAAAATCAGCTGTAGAAGCCCTGCCGCTCATAGCAAACATTTCAGGAAAAACTTCATACACCACTAGTTTAGGTTTAAGCTTTAAAAGATATTCCTTTAAAACCATTTGAGTTTGAGGATGAGTTTGCTGACTTGTTCCCCAGTTATAACTAGTAATATTTTCAGTCTCAAAGATTAAAGGATCAAATGTATTATATGCATGAGAAGACCCCAGGAAGAGTACGTCAATATCCGAAAGCGTGTCACTTTCTTCTATCTTTTTTTGCACTAACCCATTCCCTGCCTGGTACAAAACATTTGGCTTATAAATAGGCGGAAGCATTAAGTCTATTAACAACAAACCAGGCACATATAATACCGATATCAAAACAATAAAAAAACTAATTCTCTTTAAGAATAATTTCATCACTTAAAATTGAAAGTAAATAAAATCGGATGTTTCTGCCCACATATAAACTCCAATAGATAATATAATTAAAAAATATATTAGTTTCCGCATCAAAGGGAATTTAATATTTGATAGTCCAGCTAAGGCATGACTTTCCTTTCTTCCATACCACTCAATTAGCATAAAAACAAAGATTAGAATTAACAACGGCCGAGAGTAGCCTATGCCACGATAATAAGGCATTGAAAAAAGGCTGGCATCCACCATACCCAAGTAAAAGCTCCAGGCTTCTTTTATTGTTTGAGCCCTAAAAAGTATTATAGCTAATACACTGAGTATAAAAGAAATAAAAATATTATAAACTTCTTTTAAGCTAGGGAAATTACTATTCTCAGCTACTATACCTTTATGTGATTTCTTATTTTTGAAAATCAAATATGGTATAAAATAAACAGCGTTTAGGGTTCCCCAAGCAATAAATGTCCAATTGGCTCCGTGCCATATTCCTGTTAAAAAGAAAAGAATAAAGATATTTCTAAGTCGATAAAAATTTCCCCTTCCTCCCAACTTTATTAAAGGAATATAAACATAATCTCTAAACCAGGTTGTAAGTGATATATGCCAACGCCTCCAAAATTCGGGAATATCCCTTGAAAATAAAGGGTATGCAAAATTTTGCATCAGATCGAAACCAAAAAGCCTGGCTGTTCCTATAGCAATATCGGAATATCCAGAAAAATCTCCGTAAATCTGAAAAGTAAATAATACAGCTCCAAAAAGTAAAGTACTAGCAGAAAGATCTGCCTGATTTTCAAAAATATAATTTACATATACAGCACAGTTATCTGCAATTACTAACTTCTTAAACAACCCCCATAAAATCTGCCGTAGACCATCTACAGCTTTTTCATAACGAAACTCTCTTTTAACTTTAAATTGTGGCAACAAATTCTTAGCCCGTTCAATAGGCCCTGCTACTAATTGAGGAAAAAAACTGACAAAGGCCGAAAAGACAATAAAGTCTTTTGTAGGGCGAATTTTGTTTTTATATATATCTATAGTATAACTCAAAGTTTGGAAAGTATAGAAACTTATCCCAACAGGTAAAATAATATTTAGTGAATGGATATTAAAATTAGAGCCAAAAATTGAAAAAGCTTCATTAAAATTGGTAATAAAAAAATTAGCGTATTTAAAATAAGCTAACATACCTAGATTTACAAATAGGCTTAACCCCAGATATACTCTCTTTTTTAAATAGTTTGATGTAGAAAAAATTCTAATTCCTACAAAATAATCAGTAATCGTACTTATAAAAATGAGTAGTAAAAATTCTAATTCCCACCAGCCATAAAATATATAACTAACGATTGCAACAAATAAATTTTGCAATTTTAAATTTCTATTAACCACAAACCAGTAGAAAAGAAAAACTAAAGGCAGAAAAACAGCAAAATCCAGGGAATTGAATAACATACGTTATTGAAAGCTTTTATCCCGCAAATATAATAGCTTTCTTTAATAGAATTAATTTTTGAACTATTCTAAACCAACTTTAACTTTATTTAACGACTTTGTTATTTATTATAGCTATTCAAAATTTTCTGAACTCTTAAGTAAATTAGAGATAAATTTTAAAAAAAACAATTCGTCTCGCTCAAAACGGTACAAAATTTTGACATCAACTCACTTAAAACCTACTTGCCATTCTTTCGAATGGCAAGTAGGTTTTACATATTATTTTTGTAGCTCATTCATTTTGAGCTTAGGCTTATTTCGTCAAGAATAATAGTCGTCTTTCTACCTTCAAAGCTTTCGGGGTTATTCCAGAATCTAATGCGCTGAAACATAAAACAACTTGGACCTCCAAATAAATTACGGAGCAAGCTCCAGACCAAAATTCGGATAAATCCCTAAACTAGCCCAGCTGAACAATTGATAAGCTTAAGATTCACAAGACATTCACAACAAAAGATAGCTGTGCTAGTTCCTAGCTCGCGGTGAATAAAAACAGCAACATCATTACCAATACGGAAATGCTTACCTGGCAATCACCCTGAATAGTTAAACCGTCAGTTCGAGTGGTGATATTTGAGTGAAACGAAAATAGCAGCGTATCGATAGCATTTTGAAGTTAGCTCCAAAGCACTTCTCGATACAGCCCGACTCCCGTCGGGCCACTCGAAGTGACGGAGAGATCATAACTTAAGATTACCACGCTTATTCTTCGCTCACGTTAAGGTTTATAAAACTATCAGTTAAACTGAAACGCCACGAATTCACGAATATCTTTGTTTCTTCATTGTAAGGACTACTGTAGCAGGACGTAGTAATTTGTTCTGAATGGGCAAGTTTGTTGTTTGATTTTTTCTTTGGGGTTTTTGTTTGGGGTTTCGAATCGCGGGTTTAAAATTCCCTGACTTCAGCCTCTTTATTTTTTCTCTCTCCTTTTACTTATTCACTTTTAACACTTCACTTTTAACTTTTCACAAAAAAAACGCTTCTCGATACATCCCGACTCTCATCAGGACACTCGAAGTGACGGAGAGATCATAACATAAGATTACCACGCTCATTGCATTCGCTCGCAATAGCAAGCATCTATTTAATCATAAATTCATCCATCGCTACACTACCATTCCCGCGGCTACGGTTTCATTGGTGTTTTCATCTATAAGGATGATGCTTCCGGTGTTTCGATTATCACGGTAGGCATCAAGCATTAATCTACGGGTAGTACGTATTTTAACTCTTGCAATGTCATTCATGCCTAAATCACTATTTTCGCTATCGCGTTCAAACGTATTGATATCCATTTTATACACAACTTCCTTTATCATAGCCCGCTCTTCATTAGAGGTATGCTTAATGGTATATTTTGCCCGGGGTTTTGCAGGATCGTTATTCAGCCAGCACAACATTACATCAAACTCCTGCTCCAATTCAGGCTGATTGTTCTTTCTTACAATCATATTGCCACGGCTAATATCAATATCATCTTCAAGGGTCATAGAAATACTCATAGGCGCATAAGCTTCCTCCACTTCCTTTTCGCCGGTATTTATAGATTTTATTCGAGACTGAAAGCCCGATGGCAATACGGCCACTTCATCTCCTACCCGGTAAATACCACTGGCAATCCTACCGGCATACCCCCTATAGTCACGGTGTTCGTCACTCTGCGGCCTAAGCACAGTCTGTACCGGGAAACGAGCATCTATTTTATTAATATCACTGCTAATATGTAAATTCTCCAAAGTACTGAGCAAGGTCCCGTTGGGGTACCAGGACATGTTTTCAGACCGGTTTACCACATTATCCCCTTTTAGGGCACTAATTGGGATAAACCGAACATCTTTCATAAGAAGCTTGGAGGAAAATTCCTCGAATTGTGCAATAATATTGTTATACACTTCTTCAGAATAATCTACTAAATCCATTTTATTAACGCATACAATTAAATGCGGAATATTAAGCAAGGAAGCTATGAAAGAGTGACGCTTTGTTTGCTCTATTACCCCGTGACGGGCATCGATTAAAATTACCGCAGCATTGGCGGTAGATGCGCCAGTCACCATATTACGCGTATATTCAATATGACCAGGGGTATCAGCAATAATAAATTTACGTTTGGGAGTGGTAAAATACCGGTAAGCAACATCGATGGTAATTCCCTGCTCCCTTTCATCTTTTAAGCCATCGGTAAACAAGGCAAGGTCTACACCATCATGACCTTTTTTCGCACTGGTTTTACTCACCGAATCCAACTGATCTTCAAAAATTGACTTCGAGTCGAATAAAAGCCTGCCTATCAAAGTACTTTTTCCATCATCTACACTCCCGGCAGTGGTAAATCTTAGTAGTTGGTTATTATCTATTCTCATTTTTTTATTTTTATTTTAGGCCAATTTTTATTTTGGCTCAGACTATTTCACTGATTTTAGCGGATTACACTAATTGATAAATCTCTTCCATTTTAAGCTCTCCTGACCGAAATTAATCAACAACCCCAATTTTTTGTTGGTCGCTTTTAAATAGTTTATCGTTTGGCTCTCCATATTTTTATTTAAAAAAGAGACTGCTTTTATTTCAATAATAATTTGATCAAAACAGAAGAAGTCAGCAATAAAATATTTTTTCAAAGCCTCTCCGTCATACATTAAATTCAACTTCATCTGTCTTTTAAACGGAATATTTTGTACTAAAAATTCTTTTTCCAATGCCTCCTGATAAACCGATTCCAAAAAGCCTGATCCCAAAACTCTATGAACTTTCATACAGGCACCTATTATTTTATAGGTTTCCTCTTCATATAACAACTCTTTTACCTCATCCATATCAGTGAAATCCTTTTTTGTTAAATCCGTGAAATCAAAAATACCCTTGCTTTTTTCTATCTTCCATAGCGGTTTCACTGCGCTTATCATCTGATCTATCTCCTCTTTCGGTTTTACGCATAGCCGAAACTTCCAGAGCTATCTTATCAAGCGTATCGGCATCAGATTCTATACCACCGGTAATGGTAATATCGCCAAGGGTCCTAAACCTGATCTTCTTTTTTTCTACCTGTTCACCTTCCTCAAGTTTCAAGTATTCAGAAACCGGGATCCAGGAATTACTACGGAAGACCACCTCACGCTCATGCGCAAAATATAAGGAAGGAATACTAATGTTTTCCCTTTTGATATAATTCCAAACATCCATTTCAGTCCAGTTACTAATTGGAAACGCTCTAAAGTGTTCGCCTTCAAAATGTTTTCCATTGAGTAGGTTCCATAACTCCGGCCGTTGGTTTTTAGGGTCCCATTGCCCAAAATCGTCACGATGGCTAAAAAACCGTTCTTTAGCACGGGCTTTCTCTTCATCCCTTCTTCCGCCTCCAATGGCGCAATCTATCTTATTCTCTTCTATAGCATCCAGTAGCGTAGTGATTTGCAAGGCATTTCGTGTGGCATTCTTCCCTCTTTCTTCAGCTACACGTCCCTGATCTATAGATTCCTGAACAGAGCCCACTATTAATTTTACGCCCAGTTTTTCAACTAAATCATTGCGAAATTGAATGGTCTCAGGGAAATTATGCCCGGTATCAACATGCATCAGGGCAAAAGGAATTTTACTGGGGTAAAAGGCCTTTTTTGCCAAATGGGTTACTAAAATAGAATCTTTCCCTCCCGAAAAAAGGATGACAGGATTCTCAAATTGCGCCCAAACTTCACGCAAAATATAGATCGCTTCCGATTCTAATTCGTCTAAATAGTTTAAATAATATTTGCTCATGTTACTTTATTTCAAGTTTCTTTTGAAGCAGTTTAAAAATTCTATGGGTAGCTTCCTCTAAACTTTCTTTTTCTGTATTTATCTCGATATCCGGATTCACAGGATTTTCATAAGGCGCATCAATGCCCGTAAAATTTTTAATCTCTCCTGCACGGGCTTTTTTATACAAACCTTTTACATCACGACGTTCACATTCCTCCAATGATGTATTTACAAAGACCTCTATATAATTCTGTTCTCCAATAATTTCTTTAATTAAATCTCTATTCCTCTGCATGGGAGCAATAAAAGACGCTAACACCAAAGACCCCGATGCTACCAATATTTTTGCAACTTCGGCAGCTATTCTAAGGTTTTCTTCCCTATCTTCAGCACTAAAGCCCAGGTTTTTATTCACTCCTTTTCGCAGGCTATCTCCATCTAACACAAAACTTCTAATTTGCTGCTCATAAAGTAGTTTCTCCAACCTATTGGCAAGTGAAGATTTTCCCGAACCCGATAAGCCTGTGAACCAAACTACAAACGAAGCGTGATTATTCAGGTTATTGCGTTGTTCTTTCCCCACAGAAAAATTAAATGTTCTAATATTCTCCATATTATCTTTTCTAAACTTTCAACAGAGAAAATCACCCGATTTCGCCGCCGATTTTATACTAAATATCTTGTGAAGATAATACATACACATATCCATTACAATTTCCAAAGAACCAGTATTACTTAATTAATTTTTCAGGTCAGATTAGAGACAATAAATGAATTATTCAATAGTTTTTCTCGATTATAAATCATTTCTAATTCGGTTTCCTTATCTATAACCGCTAAGCCCACCGCTTTACAAATAGCGTGACCTGCGGCGGTATCCCATTCCATAGTAGGACCTAGCCTGGGGTATACATCGATAAGCCCTTCTGCCATAAGGCAAAATTTAAGTGAACTTCCCTTTGGAATAACTTTTACCTCCTGCTCGTATTCTTCTTTAATCCCTTCAATAAAATCTAGCGTCTCCTGATTAATATGTGACCTGCTTCCCGCCACGCTTATTGTATTTTGAGTAACACCCGGAGCTATTTCCACGGCATTTTTCAAAAAACCGTCAATTTCAAATTTATCTTTTACTATAGACTTAAAGGATTTTTGTGCTTTTACATCACCAAAATAAAGTTCCTTGCTCACCGGAATATAAATCACTCCAAAAACCGGTTTATTATTTTCTATAAGCGCTATATTTACGGTAAACTCTCCACTTTTTTTAATAAATTCTTTGGTACCATCTAAGGGATCTACAATCCAGCAAAAGTCCCATTCTTTTCTTTCGGAATAATCAATTTGCTCATTTTCTTCGCTAATAATTGGTATTCCAGTAGTTTTTAAGGCATCTATAATAATCTTATTCGCCTTTTTATCGGCACGCGTTACAGGTGAGTGATCTTCTTTTTGCTTAACCTGAAAATCGCCGGCTTTATAAATTTGTAATATTTCTATACCTGCCTCTACAGAAGCCTGAATGGCCAACAAGTAATCCTGCTCTATTTTATAGTCTGATTTATTTTGCATGCACTTAATTTTTGATGAGATAGCGATCCCGGGCAAAGATAATATTTCCTATTAGTCTATCGAATTAATAGGGTTTAAATATTTGAGTTTTAAGAAAATTAAGGAAAATGAGCTTTTTAAAAAGAAACATTATCAATTTAAATATTTGAATATCATTATTTTACGAATCAAATAAAAGTAAAGAGCCGCTTGAAATATACCCAATAAATTTAGCGCCAATTTTATTCGAAAATCGAGATTTATCCCGGTGGTTTTGGAAACTTCGAAGCTTAGCTCGAGCTTATTTACTTAATAAGTTAATCTTGAAGGATATAAGGATCAAGTTTTTTAAGACAATAAACTCAATAAATATTGCCCATATTCGCATTTCTCCAGCCCAACGGCAAGCTTATGAAAGCTTTTTTTATTAATATATCCTTTACGGAAAGCAATTTCTTCAGGGCAAGCTATTTTAAGACCCTGCCTTTTCTCTATGGTTTGTACAAAGTTTGAAGCTTCCAACATAGAATCGGGTGTACCCGTATCCAACCAGGCATATCCACGCCCCATAATTTCTACTTTTAATTCTTTTCGGTTTAAATACTCCTGGTTAATACTGGTAATCTCCAATTCACCACGTTGGCTCGGTTTGCATTCTTTTGCAATATCAACAACCGAATTCGGATAGAAATAAAGTCCGGTAACTGCAAAATTACTTTTCGGCCTTTTTGGTTTTTCCTCTATGCTTAAGGCATTTCCATTTGAATCAAAATCTACCACTCCGTAGCGTTGGGGCTCATTTACGTAATACCCAAACACCGTGGCCTGACCATTATCTTTACAGGTTTTAACCGCATGCTCCAGCAGCGTACTAAAACCCTGCCCATAGAATATATTATCTCCCAATACCAGGCATACATCCTGATTATCCATAAATTCTTCACCAATTATAAAAGCTTCAGCCAGCCCGTTAGGTTGTGCTTGCACGGCATAAGATAACTCGAGTCCCCAATCTTTTCCATTACCCAATAATTTCTGAAAGTTGGGAAGATCTTCAGGAGTAGCGATAATAAGAACCTCCCTTATCCCTGCCAGCATTAAAACAGAAAGCGGGTAATAGATCATGGGTTTATCATAAACCGAGAGTAATTGTTTTGAAACACTTTTGGTAAGAGGATACAAGCGTGATCCTGTACCACCAGCCAGAATAATTCCTTTCATATTTTCCAATTAACACAAATTATTTCGAATTTACAGGAATTTATTCAGCATATTGATTTTTATAATAGTTTTTATAGCTTCCACTAGTCACATTTCCTAACCACTCCTGGTTATTCAAATACCAATCTACTGTTTTCTTTAAACCTTCCTTAAAAATAACAGAAGGTTTCCAACCGAGTTCTTTATTAATTTTTGTTGCATCTATCGCATAGCGTTTATCATGGCCGGGGCGATCTTTTATAAAAGTGATAAGCTTTTCAGATTTCCCTTCACTCCTATTCAACTTCTCATCCATAACGCTACAAAGAAGTTTAACTAAATCAATATTCTGCCATTCATTAAAGCCACCAATATTATAAGTAGATTTGTTTATTCCTTTATGAAATAGTAGGTCTATGGCTTTGGCATGGTCTAACACATACAACCAATCCCGGGTATATCTTCCGTCCCCATAAACCGGAAGATTCCTATTTTTAATAATATTATGGATAAAAAGTGGAATTAATTTTTCGGGAAACTGGTTAGGACCATAATTATTGGAACAATTAGAAATTATATAAGGCAAATTATAAGTTTCGCCATAAGCCCTTACAAAATGATCTGAGGCTGCTTTAGAAGCAGCATAGGGTGAATTAGGGGCATAAGCTGTAGTTTCGGTAAACAAACCGGTTTCCCCCAGTGTTCCGTACACTTCGTCTGTACTAATATGGTAGAAAAGTTTATCCTTAAAATCTCCCTGCCAGGTTTCTAAGGCCGCTTGCATTAAATTAAGCGTACCGGTGATATTGGTGTCTACAAAAATACCAGGGTTGGTGATAGAACGATCTACATGAGATTCGGCAGCAAGATGAATTACACTACCAAACTGATATTTTTTAAATAAGTGTTTTATTGACTTAGCATTGGTGATATCAGCCTTTAAAAAATAATAATTTGGAGCCTCCTCAATATCCTTAATATTTTCAAGGTTTCCTGCATAGGTTAATGCATCTAGGTTGAAAATCTGATAATTTGGATACTTATTTACAAAAAGCCGGACAACATGAGACCCGATAAATCCGGCACCACCGGTTATTAGAACTTTTTTACTTTCTAATTTCTCTTTATTTACTTCCATTCTGATTGTTCATCGATAGAAATTCCCAAAAGTAATATTTAGCAATTTAATTTGTAATATGCCTCTAAACTATAAAAGAAAAAATAAATTCCTGCCAAACCCTGTAGTATTCCTTTTGAAAGGATAAAGATAAAGTTTTACAATTTACTTTTATTCTTTGTCTTCCAAGAAATGCTCTCAAAAATCAGTAGATTCCATATGAATTAGCTTGGTATGTATAGTTTTATTAATGGGTGGTTTTCTATCGTTTTTATTTTCTATTCTATCTACCAACAATTCAACGGCTTCCCAACCAATTTGTTCAGGGAATTGTTCAACATAACTAATAGACGGCGTTAAAAACCTGGCTACTTCTTTATTAATAAATCCTATTACTTTTAAGTCTTCGGGAATCTTGATGTTATTTTCATAGGCCATTCTATATACCAACATGGTACTATCAAAATCAGAGCAGAGTATGGCTTCTACCTTATCTTCTACCAAAAGCTTCTTTGTTTTTTCCCGTAAAGTATCTGGTTTGGAAGAATTGGCAATAAAAAAATCTTCTTTACTTTTTAAGGCATTTCTATAACCGGTAATTCTTAATTTACCAACTCCTAAATGATGAATGGAGGTTGCAATACCTATTTTCTTAATACCTCTTGCCTGTAGCATTCGGGTTGCATCTTCAAAACTATTTTCGTCGTCTATACCAATTTTATCTACGGCAAGATCAAGGTTGGTCCTATCGTAAAGTACCACAGGGATGTCATAATCTACCAAATTGAAAAGATGTTCAAATTCTTTTGATCTTTGAGTTTCTTCTGAAAATGCAATTAGCACTCCATCTACAAAACCTGAAGTTAGCATTTCAGATATTTGCTTTTCCCTATCTAAACTCTCATTAGAAATATACGTAATAACCTGAAGGCCGGCTTTTTGAGCCCTGGCTTCTATTCCCGATAACACACTGGCAAAAAAAGTATTTTCTATATTCGGAATAATAACCCCAATGGTCCCACTTTTACTGCTCTTTAGATTTACAGCAACCGGGTTTGGCCGGTATTTATGCAATTTTGCAAGCTCTTTAACCCTTTCTACAGTTTTGGGACTAATTTCCGGACTGTCATGCAAAGCCTTAGATACAGTAGAAACCGATACATTAAGTAATTTTGCAAGTTCCTTTAAAGTGATTTTGTTTTTCATCTGTTAACTATACAATTTAAGCCTTCCAGGATATTCCCGGATTTATAATCATTCTCTTTAATAGTCTACCACTCTATACAAACCAATCAGTTGCATTTATTAAAATTTTAGTGATGAATTATATCTTCTTTAATTTTTTACTAAAACTTAAGGATTTGCAAATATCTAATAAATTCACAAAGTAGCCCCTTTAGATAACATTAATATTTATATAAATCTTCAAGTTAAAAATAAGAATATCTACCGAGATTTCTAAAATAAGGATGCACCCTAAAATATATCTGGATATTAAGACACTTCTACCACCGAATGAACATATCGGAAAATTTGGAATGATATACTATTTCATCTACATTTTCCCCATGTCAAAAAATTTAAATTTTAGTAATTTTACAACTAAACTTGAATACCTAAAAATGAAAATTCCAGCCTCTTATTGGTTTTATATCCTTGCTGCACTTGTAACAATTATAGGTCTAGTAACCGGCTGGTATTTCTTTTTCCTACTTGTTTTTCCTTTGGGGATTTTCAATTTCAGAAATAAAAAAAACAACCGCGATTTTTAGAACGAAAACCTATTTTATATAGAGTTCTTAAAATCGCTTAAGCCTTTTAGAAATGGGGGTTTTAAAGGAGTTAAACTTATCCTAAACAAGTTTCATTATTTGCATATAAAAGCTTCTCCTTGTAATTTGACATTGTTAACCAATCAAATTATTTAAAATGAAAGATTACGGTACATTATCGCAAGCAATAAATAAGCTAAAGCTAGAAGAAGGTTATGAGCATGATTTTAACCTTCTGGATGAAGAAATAGAGCTAAAAGCTAAAAAAGAAACCTTTGGGGTTGAAGATTTCGACGTTGATAAAGTTCTTAGGTTTGAAGGAATGAGCAACCCAGATGATAATGCTATTTTATATGCTATTACCACTTCTAAAGGTTATAAAGGGGTATTGGTAGATGGTTATGGAGTATCAAGCGGCCAGGTCTCTAAGGAAATGATTGAAAAACTGGACCTTAAGGATAACCGGCCTACGAGTTAAGTTTCGTTAAACTTCTATTAAACCGAATTATAATATTGGTTATATAACGAAACTATCATATTTTTGAATTGAATTTAAAAAAACAATAAACAAAAACTATGAGCTATTTAGGACTAGATACTGAAAAGACAGCTAAAACAGTAGATGAACTTAATGTTTTACTGGCTGATTACCATTTATATTATCAAAAGTTAAGAAATTTCCATTGGAATGTTATCGGTAAAAATTTCTTTGACTTACACGAGAAATTTGAAGAATTATACGATGATGCTAAGTTGAAAGTTGATGAGATTGCTGAGCGTATCCTTACCTTAAGATACACTCCGGTAAGTAACTTAAGCGATTATTTAAAGTCTTCTAATATTGAAGAATCAAAATCGGATTTAACCGATTATGAGATGATTGAAATCTTATTAAAAGATCACGGAACTTTGTTAAAGCAAATGCGTGCTGTGGTTGAAACTGCCGATAAAGCAGGAGATGAAGGAACCATAGACCTTATTGGCGCATATATTAGAGAATTGGAAAAAACCAGCTGGATGTTAGATGCATGGAAAATGAAAACTACAGATTCGCATAAACCCAGTTAAAATTTAATTATTTGGAAGACAAGTTTAATTTAAAAGAATCCCTGGAGGGAATAAGTGCAAAACTGGTAAGCTGGTTAGATTCATTAATATTGAATTTACCAAACTTCCTTTTGGCAGTTATTGTTTTTGTATTTTTTATTATTCTGGCCAAATATACAGGTAGATTACTAAACAAACTGCTAGCTAAAAAAGTTAAACAAGACTCCATAAGACATATAACCGTTAAGGTGAGCAAGGCCATTGTGATCCTTATCGGTTTTTTTATTGCCCTTGGAATTCTGGATCTTAATAAGATTCTAACCTCTGTACTTGCCGGTGCCGGTGTGGTAGGACTTGCTATTGGACTTGCTTTACAAGGCACTTTAAACAACACTTTCTCTGGAATTATTTTAAGTTTTCTTCCCGAACTTCAAATTGGAGATTGGGTAGAAACAAACTCATATGCGGGAGAAGTTACAGAGATTAACTTACGAAATATCGTAATTAAACAATCTGACAATAACTATGTGGTTATCCCCAACTCCAAGATTGTAGAAGAACCTTTTAAGAACTTTTCAACTACCAACAGGTCCCGGGTTATGTTGAATTGCGGCGTAGGCTACTCTTCTGATTTAGAAAAAGTAAAAGAAATAACTATTGAAACTATTTCTAAACATTTTCCTTCTCGCGGAAATGAGCAGGTAGAATTTATGTTTACCGAATTTGGTGATAGCTCTATAAATTTTGTAGTTCGATTCTGGACCGATGTTACCAAAAACAGGGACATCTTAATTGCTAAAGACATCGCAATTATAGAAGTTAAAAAGACTTTTGATAAGAATGGCATCAATATCCCATTCCCTATTCGCACCATAGACTTTTCTAATACGTTAAATCTACAAAAACCAGAGTAACTCTAATTCCCCTAATTATCCAACCATCAATTAGTCTAAAGTTTATTGTACGTCAGGTGTAGGGTATGCAAGAACTGCTTTTAAAATATCATTTATATACTACTTTTCTTAAAAATTGAATGTTCAACATACTACTATAAAGCATTTTTTCTAAATCAAAATCAGAAGTATTTCTTATTATGGTAGCTTCTGAAAACTACTAAAAGTCAAGAGTTTCAAAAATTCTGGAGTGGAAGAAAAAAACAAATTATCACCTTAAGAACAGTCTCTGAGCTTTAAATCTCCATTATCGCGTAAAATCACCCAAGGCATAACCCAAAGAACATTCTCAGTTGAACTTTAAAGTAAGTATCTAGCCACTATACATTTACTAACAGGAAGCGGGCAGATTATCCAAATTCATAATATAAAAAAGCTCCCAGTAACATTTACCGGGAGCTTTTAAAAAACTTATTTGCTATTACTTAATTAAAACTCAAAGCCAAATCCAAAAGAGAATCTATATCCCTCACTCCCCTTAAACAAGCTAAAAGTTCCGTTTACGGCTTCAGCACTGTTTACCCAAAGGCCTACACCGTAACTATCATGCCATTTACTACTATCCTCGAAATCGTTCCAAACGCGTCCTAAATCATAACCGGTAAAAACTCCTATTTGTAATGGCAGGAACCTGGTTGTAAATTGATCGAAACCATATCTTATATCGGCACCGGTAGCAAAAGCACTTTTACCTGTAAAGCGTTGAATACGATAACCTCTTAGCCCTGTATCGCCACCTAACTGTGCAGCCTGATAAAACTCATAATCATCTCCCATATTTAGATGAGCCTGCACATGGGTTTTTAAAACAAGTTTTCTATTTCTGGTAAGTGCATTATAAAAGCCCCAGTAAGGTTTAAAATAGCCATAGGTTTGTGAGGTTTCAGCCGTGTTCATTTGTCCACCAAGATTTAGTTCAAACTTCATTCCCCTACTTGGGTTTAAGGTATTATCGTAACTTTCGTAACGGTAAAGGGCATCTAAACCGGCAAAATACTTTCTTTTAAAAAAGTCGGGGTCACCACTTGTAAAATCTTCAGTAATAAACCTACCTTCTGTAGCTTCTACTTTATTACCCTCAAAACTTGCCATATACATAAACATGCTTCCAAATGGAGTTTTGTTTTCAAAACCTGCTTTTACACCAAAGCGACTAATTTTTACACGGTTATAATCAAAATCAAGCGACTCATCAAAATTCGGAGTCTCGTTCCCATAACCAAAAAAGTTACTGGCATAATTTGGGCTGGCGTAATTAGCCCCAACTTTAAAATTGTAATTACCGAGTATTAGGGCAAACTCCCCTTCGTAATAAAGATCAAATCCCTTCGTCGCAAAATAGTAACCTCCCCCAAAAGTATGTTGGGTAGTAAATGGGTTTCTCTTGAATGCATTTTTTGTGGTAACCATCTCAAGGCCAAGCTTAAAACCATCGTCTGGGTTAAATCCAAAAGCCGGTACTACTGCCCCACTGGTAAAGATCTTTTTATCTTTATCATATGTATTTATCTCGTAGTTATCCCTAAACCTAAATTTGGCATTTCCGGCTTCTTTTACAGTATTAGGTTTGGTTTTGTGATCGTAGATTTTAATTTTATTTCCATTCTTTATAGTATAAACGTCATTGTTTTGACCACCTATTATCCTGGTAAAAATATAATTATCTCCTTCTCCATCCACTAAAATTTTATCATCATCATCTAGCGCATACAACCAAATTTCTTTAGTTTCATTTTTATCGTACACTTTTTCGCTTACTACCTCAGCCCTTTCACCATCTTTATTTCGACTAATTTTAACTTTGGTTTTACCGCCTTTCATTCGGGTAATATCAACAAAATCATCTTTATCGGTTCCGGTAATAATTGCAAGATCTGCGAAATGATCGTAATATCTCATGGCGATATCAACAATGTTATCCCTTCTTGCTTTTACCTTTTCAATTAATTCTTTTGTAGTCTCATCATAGGTTTCGGGAGGAAGTTTTCTAAAGGCTTCTTCAATTACCTCATCGGTCATATTCTCTTTAATGAATTCCGCTTGTTCCTGCCAGGTTTCTTTGCCCACATTTTGCAGCAAAGAACGATCTAAACCGGTAGCTGAAACATTAAACCACTCTACATTATTTATATCTTCGCCATAAACGGCAAACTGCGAGGCAAATCCGGTTAAGGCTCTTAGGGTTCCAAAAAAGGCCCCGTCGAAATTTGAAAAAACCTGATCCCTATCCCTGGGGATTGGCTTGAAGACCCTATTGCCTTCTTCATCTTCAATTTCAGCCCATCGCCATTGGTCCTGGTGCCTGTCCCAGTCTCCGATGAGCATATCAAATATCCTGGCCCTAACATAAGCAGGCTCATCTAAAGAATATTTTTCGTCCCT
Source organism: Salegentibacter maritimus (assembly GCF_016236975.1). Classification (NCBI taxonomy): domain Bacteria; kingdom Pseudomonadati; phylum Bacteroidota; class Flavobacteriia; order Flavobacteriales; family Flavobacteriaceae; genus Salegentibacter; species Salegentibacter maritimus. The sequence continues at coordinate 125,945 of NZ_JAEHNY010000005.1, read as the reverse complement.
ACGCAGCCTGTCGAACATTCCGGCTGTACTTTGAATATCGTGATTGGGAGAACCAAAACTTTCTTTTCCCAACCAGTGTTCTTCTGGCCTTTCCTCTATCATATAAATAGCGTCGCCATGTTCTTCATTATACTTTCCTAATTTTGGCTGTTTCGGTAAATAATACAATTCTGGATTGGTATGATAAACCCCAATGGCATCTGCCATAGTTGGTATAGCCAAAAATGCATAAGGATGGGCAGCTGTATAAAAATCGGATATAATGTCTTCGGCCACCGTATTCTCCAATTGAGTTTCTATAGGAGTATCCTTAAAAGCTACGGTTTGTAAAAACTGAACCGCCTTCTTTTTAATTCTTCGAATATTATACTCCCTATCCAAACTGTCTTTCAATCTTATTGATATGGTTTGATGGCCACCTCCAGCACGCATTGGTGTTAAGCCTCCATAAAGTGTATCCAGATCAGCTATTTTTACATTAATATCGGTACCATATAACTCACGATATCTTTGTCCCCAAACAGTTCTGTGTACTGTCCCTTTTTCGGTATCATCTTTTGGATATACTGACGTTGTAATTGATTCTTCAAATTCTTTTGGAAAGTCTGAAATATCGTATTCTTTAGGTGCCGCAAAAATTTCTTTTTGGTACAATAATTTAGCTTTATTGTTTTCGTTCCCATAGAAGCTTGCCCAGGAAGAGCCGTCTTTAAATACGTCGTAAACTACAAAACCCTGTTCAGGATACGCAAAAAGCCCATCGTTACTCAAGGTTGCGTAGGTAGCTTTTGACGCAGACCCGGTAACAATTTGATTTATTTTACCATGTTCAATATATTGTAAAGAGTGCTCATGACCACTTACAAAGAGCAAACGGTCTGAATTTTGTCCTAAGGTTTCAAGACGTTTTACCAAGGATTTATAACGTTCGTTTTGGGCATCCTGAATAGAAACACCTCCGGTAGTTCTTATTAAAGTGGCTAAAGATCCTAGAATTGGTATTGGTATTTTCTTTTGTGAAGGATATATATGCCTGTTAAAATTATACTGCCCACCATGCACTCCATTGGTAAACAAAGGATGGTGTATTGCTACAATTATTGTTTTATTCTGACTCTTCTTAAGTTCTGTTTCGACCTCAAGAAACATGGCTTCTCTGGTTTTTATCTCGGCACAATCATCGTTAATGGTGGGATTCTTGTTCCAGTCTTCAAGATACCATTGAGAATCTATTACAATTAAGGTTATCTCATCACCTACATCCATAATCTCAAGTCCACAGCCTGTTTTTGGGCTCCAAATAACATTGTCGCCCAGTTTTTCTTTTAGGTAGGCTTCCTGCCTTTCTAGACCTGCAATACGCTCGCTATACCAATCATGGTTCCCGGGAATAAATAAAACATTTCCATCGTAGCCTTCAATGGCATCCAGTTGGGCATCAATTTTATACTCGGCTTCCTCCCTTTCCGGCGAGTCTTTTTCGGGCATCCCGTCGGGATAAATATTATCACCCAAAAAGATGGTAAAGTTATCGGTTTGCTTTACAGAGTCCAGGTAACTTTTAAAAGCTATAAGTCCTTTAGAGCTTCCTCCCGTGGGGGAGTAGCCCCCATCTCCCAATAGGTAAAAGGATTTTTCTATCTCTTTATTACTCGGATATCCAAAATTAGATTTCGGTTCGCCTTTGCGATATTTTGGATCTGAGGACACACAAGAATAAATCACTAACAAGGCCATTAGTGATAGAAAGAAGTTAGTTTTTTTCATAAAGGTTATTCAACATTTTTTGTACTTTGGCTAAACAAAAACCAGCTAAACTATATGAATAATCTCATTGAGAAAGCAGATGATTTTGTTTTAAACCTTTTTAAGGAAAAATTACCGAACACGTTTATATACCATAACTATAGGCATACCCAACGTGTGGTTAAAAGTACTAAAGAATTAATTGCCAATTCCGAAATTAATGTTAAACAAGAGGAAGCTCTGTTGCTTGCCGCCTGGTTACATGATACAGGTTACACACGTACTTTTAAGGGACATGAGGAAGAAAGTGTTGCTATTGCCACAGATTTTCTTAAACAAAATAATGCCACTCCAGAACTTATTGAAGAAGTTGTAAGCAATATAAAGGCAACAAAGATTGATTATATTCCGGAGAGTATTTCCGAGAAAATAATAAAAGATGCCGACTCATCTCATTTCGCTAAAAATTATTTTAACGAAACCAGTGAACTTTTAAGGCAGGAATTAGAACTCCACAACATTAAAAACTTTACCACAGGGGAATGGATACAGGAAAATATAAGAATGTTTACCGAAGAACATCAATTTTATACTGATTATGCTATAGAAGAATGGGGGCCTGCTAAAGAAGAAAATCTGCTTGAATTAATTGAGAATAAAAACAAACAGCAAAAAAAGCTAACTAAAGAGGAAGCGAAAGCCCGAATGAAGGCACGCTATAAAAATGACAATCCCGAAAGAAGTATTCAAACCCTGTTTAGGGTTACGCTAAGAAACCATATTAAGCTAAGTGATATTGCCGATACAAAAGCAAATATTCTTCTATCGGTAAATGCTATTATTATTTCTTTGGCCCTGGCCAATATGATCCCAAAATTAGATGCTGCCAGTAATAAGCATTTATTGATCCCAACCCTTATTCTTATTTTATTTAGCGTGGCTTCCATTATTCTTTCGGTATTATCTACCCGGCCGCAAGTTACCAGTGGAGAGTTTACCAAAGAACAGGTAAAAAACAGGGAGGTAAACCTTTTATTCTTTGGTAATAGCCATAAAATGCCATTTGAACAATTTAAATGGGGAATGAAAGAAATCATAAAAGATAAAGACTATGTATATGAATCTTTAATGCTGGACCTTCATCTACTCGGTAAAGTATTACACAGAAAATATAAAATTTTAAGAATTACCTACACCGTATTTATGATAGGAATTATAATCTCGGTAATTGCTTTTGTTGGCGCCTTTTATCTAATGTAATTCTTCCATTAAATTCTCATAAGTAATAGTTCTGTCGTCGGGTTCATTGCTGTTTGGAGTATATAAAACTTCTACCCTCATTGCTTTGAGCCCAACCACTCCCTGTACATCTTCAAGGTCTAACAGTTCTACCTCTTCCCCCAGGTAGTTCTTGGTTTGCAGATATTTAATATACCTTAAATACTCCTTTTCATCTGAACGCTGGCTATAAACTATGGCTATTTTACCTTTTTGAGTAACACGCTCTTCGGTGCCTTTTATGAAGGATTTATCAATACGTTTTTTAATGATCTCGTAACGCGCATTATAAGTTCCATCTACATCAAATTTCTTTTCGTCCATTCGATATCGAATAGACATCGTAGAGTTATAGACTAAAATCAAGGAAGCCGCATCTAATTTAATAGGGGTGTTTTGTTGTAATTGATAAAAACGGTTTTCCATTTCGCACATGGTGCTTAACTGCCAAAGGCGTAAATTGTATAAGTAAACCTTATTAAAAGGCCTATCCCTTACCATAGAGGCACCAATGTAGATATTATGGTCTACCCCATCGGTTTTATAGCGTTCAAAATAATGCGGATAAATTTTTTGAGCATCAATTTGCTTTCTATCTAAGAAGCGGGACATGGTGCGGTTTATTTGTTGTACCGTTTTATCATAGTTTTTTCTATGATTATAAATAATACCAGTTTCAGGATTCAATTTATTTTGATATTCCTCTACCAGTTTCTTTAATTCGGAAGATTGATTTCGCAAATGGCTCATTATAGGATTAACTTCCTTTTGCAACAAATTAAATACCTTTTGTTCACTAGAAGCATTTAGACTGTTTTCCAGGTCTTCCATAAAATCTGAAATCCTAAACTTTACCTGCTCGTAAATAGGCAGTTTCTCTAAACTGTAAGCCTTATCAATTATGGATTGAATCTCTTTTAATTGATGGAGCAAATCTTTTTGAATGGCCTCATTTCTAGCTTCAGAAGAAGCTACCACATCAATTTGCCCGTATAGCGGATATATATCCTTAAAAACAATATCTTTAAATGAAGCCAGGCCATCATCGTCATAGTCTCTAATATACTTCTTGGCCTCTTTTTCAAAAACCCATAAAACACTGGGATGTATAGAAGTACACTCGCTTTGTATAACAGCTTTCACCCTGTTTTCAAAATCACTACGATTTCTATCTACAGCGGTAGCTATATAAGGTAAAATTTCATCCAACTTAATGGTATTAATACTATTAAGCTGATTTTTATTCGTTGCCACTAATTCCAAAATCCCTAATAAACGATTGTTTTTTACAACCGGGGCCAGAATACAGCTTTTTACATCACTCTCTTTTAGACGTTTTGAAAGTATATTATTTTTAGTCTTTTTAGCATATTCTTCAACATTGGCAATACTAAAAAAACTAAACTCTTTAAAAATATTATTAAAACCTTCTTCACATACTCCTTCCCTACATTCGCTTATCAATTCATCATTAAGAATATAACTATTTGCATCTTTATATTCCATTTTTTCAAAAACCTCATCTTGCGGATTATATACGGTAAACCCAACTCTTAGATCGGGGATTTTATAGATAGATCTAAATATTTCTTCCAGCTTTAAAAGCTCATCCTGTTCTGATGATTTCTCAAAAAGCAAAGCTGTTTTTAATTCAGATATCGCGTCGTCCATAGTAACATCTGTAAGATTTACAATGGTAAAACCTTTAAAGATCCAACTTTGGGGCGGAAATTTTTCTTTCCACAGATCTATATCCTCTACATTTTGTAAGAGCTCATCTACATCTTCATCGGTTATTTTCCTGGCTTGCTCTTTGGGAAAAATATCTATAAAATCGCCGTTTAAAGCAATACGAAAACGTCTATTGATGCCTTGTTCATCTGGAATATCAAAATATAACGGTCTGGAATAATCTATCTCGTAACCGTAATAATCGTTAAGAATATTAATACATTCCTGCACATAAATACTTTTATTGTCCAGGTTTCTTATCTTTAATTTGAAACCATCAGGAGCCGATTCCATGATCTTTTTTAAACGTTTCGACCTGTTAAATAAAAAATTCTGAAAAGGAACAGACGCTGCTTTTATCTCGTTATTGGTAAGCACACTCGGAAAAAGATCATCAAGGAGAACCCTTACCGGTTCTTTGTATTTCTTAAGCTCATTAAAATCTTTTATTCCATTGGTTAAAGCAGGAAAAGATTTTACATGTTCTAAAATGCTTTTAATATAATTTCGGGCAACTTCATTTTCTTCGTACTCTAATTGCTTCTTATATTGTTCCACTACTTTATGGAAACTAATCTGAATCTCAAAAGGCAATTCTTCTTTCTGCTTTGTCATAAATAGGTAATATCATTTAAAATTACATATTCCTTCAGGCTTACAAATTCCCATTGTTGAAATTAACAATTTTTTATAAAATTACGAATGGATTGCAACACTAGATGCTTATTTTTGTCTTAAACAAAAATAATTCTATGCGTAAAATAATAATGACGTTTGCTATTGCAGCTGCGCTTACTTCCTGCCAGGAAGATAAAGGTTATACAATTTCTGGAGATGCTCCTAAAATGGAAGACGGCAAAACGGTATATGTTTCTGAAATTGATGAAAACACCAGCCGCCCTATACGAGTAGACTCTACTACTATTAAAGACGGAAGTTTTAAACTGGACCTACAGGATCCCGAAAGTCCTAATCTAAGTTTTCTTGAGTTTGAAGGAACCCAGGGAAATGTGATTTTTATTTCTGAAAATGAGGAAATAAAATTTAAAATTTACAAAGACAGTTTGCGTTCATCTGAAATAAGCGGAGGGAAAGAAAACAAACTCTTACAAGAGTATTTAGCACACTTAAAACAAGTGAACGAAAAGGTGATGCAAGGGCGTAGCGAAATGCAATCTGCTTTTCAACAAAAAGACAGTACTAAACTTACAAGTCTTCAGGAAAACGAAAAAGAGCTTATAGATAACGATAAGGTTTTCAAAAAGAAAATGGTTCAGGAAAATCCAGGTTCTTTTGTTTCAATCATGGTAATAAGCGATATGCTTAGAATGAAATCCTACCCTGTGAACGAAATTCAGGATATGTTTGCTAAACTTTCTGAAGAAGTACAAAATACAGCTATAGGAAAACAAATTTCTAAAAATCTAAAAGAAGCTAACAAAGTTGCTATAGGAAGTAAAGCACCTAATTTTACGGCCCCAACGCCAGAAGGAGATGAGATTGCTTTAAAAGATGTTATGGGAAAAGTTACCGTAATAGATTTTTGGGCAGCCTGGTGTAAGCCTTGTCGTGTAGAAAATCCTAACCTGGTAAAAACCTATAATAAATATAAAGACGATGGCTTAAGCATAATTGGTGTCTCTTTAGATCGTCCCGGGCAAAAAGATCGTTGGGTTAAAGCTATTAAAGATGATGGTTTACCCTGGCACCAGGTTTCTAACCTACAGTTTTGGCAAGATCCGGTTGCTCAACTTTACGGGATTAAAGCTATTCCTGCCGCTTTTGTATTAAATGAAGAAGGTACTATTGTAGCACGTGATCTTAGAGGCGAAGATTTAGATAAAAAAATTGGAGAATTACTTAATAAGAATTAATTTATTCTAACTAAAACTCATAAAAAAAGCGCCAAATTTGGCGCTTTTTTTATTTAAGGGTTTAAGCTACAAATTATTCCATTAAAAGCTGAAAAGCCACCTGTACCTTAACATTTATTTCCATTTCTCCCGGCGCAATGGTCTGTTGGCCTCCGGTATCTGAAGATGCTTTCATCTCCATAGCGCGATACACCGGTTGGTAACTGTTATTGCTCCCCTCACTTATCATAAAAGCTTTTCCTATAGTTTGGCCTAAAGGTGCCACAAGTGCTTCTGCTTTTTCTTTAGCGTTTAAAACAGCTCTTTTTCTGGCTTCAGCCTTATGCTTTTCAATATCTGAAGATTCAAACTCAATACCGTTAATTCCATTAAGTCCATTTTCTAGAAGTCCTTTCATAATAGCTTCATATCTACTTATATCTTCCAGGGTAATAGCAATAGTTTGGCTGGCTACATAGGTATACGTTTTATCGTTATAATTATACCTCTTATTCAAATTCACATAATTGGTATTGATATTTTTTTCAGCTACATCTTCAGACTTAAGGAATTTAATCACTTTATTCACCACCTCATCGTTCTGAGATTTCACCGAAGCAGCACTCTGGCCTTCATGCTCAATTCTAGAATTAATAGTTACTTTGTCTGGAGTTATTTTTACAATTCCCTCTCCGGCTACATAAATTCCAGGAGTCTTATTGTCGTTTTGAGCTTGCATTCCCATACCTCCTGCTATTAGTGCAAGAATTAATATTACTTTTTTCATAGTTAATTGTTTTTAGTTAGATTCTCCAGTACAAGAAGAGTACCAAATTATATTTTCCCTAATTTTTGTAGCACAAACAAAACTAAAATTGGCAGAGCCAGTAGTATTACCATCAACAAATGTTCTTCAAAAACCCAGCTAGCAAGAAGAAGGGTTAATAGGTAACCCCCTACCGCACCCCCGAAATGGGCGTCGTGACCAATGTTACCCAATTGCCGTTTCATACCATAAATGGTATAAAACAAATAACCAATTCCAAATATATAGGCGGGGATAGGAATTATAAAAAATAGGCCGAGCATCATATCTGGCCTTAATAAAATAGCAGAATACAATACTCCCATAACAGCCCCACTCGCACCAACTGCAGTATAATGTATATCCTTTTTATGAAAGAAATAAGAAAGTAAGTTCCCTAAAACAAGGCTAGCAAGATAGACCAAAACAAAACCCAAAGTACCAAGGAAAAAAATCACTGAATTGGCGAAAAAATATAGGGTAAGCATATTTACCAAAAGGTGGGTGGTATTCACATGCAAAAACCCTGAAGTAACAATTTGGTATTTGGCACCACGATTAATATCGGCAATATTAAACTTATATTTCTGAAAAAAGGATTCATCATTAAATCCCTTGAATGAAACCAGTACGTTTAGACCAATAATTATAAGGGTAACCAGGTTTAATTCTCCCATAGCAACTTTAGTTAAATGCCAAATATACCATATATTTGCTGAAAATTATTTTATGCAGGCTGTAGTTTTTTGGCTGATTTATCCCTTACTTTGGTTTATTTCCATTCTTCCATTTTGGCTTTTCTATCGTGTTTCAGATCTGGTTTATTTTATAGTCTACTACCTGGTTGGGTACAGAAAAAAAACGGTTACAGATAATTTAGAACTTGTTTTTCCTGAAAAATCTTCGCAAGAAATTATTGAAATACGTAAAAAGTTTTATAGGCACATGTGCGACATGTTTCTGGAAATGATAAAGAGTATTTCTATTTCTGAAGAAGAATTAAAAAAACGTTTCGTATTTACCAATCTTGAAGAACTAAGGCGCATAGAAAAACTGGATAAGAGCATTATTTTAATGTGTGGCCACTACGCCAGCTATGAATGGCTTTTTGCCCTACAGCTCAACAACTTAAAGCACAAGGCTTTTGGAATTTACAAAAAAATTAGAAACCCCGGTTTTGACAAACTTGTTAATGATATAAGAAGAAGATTTGGCGCCGAACTTATTAGAAACTCTACATCTACCTCACGCATTACTCAAAATGAAAAAGAAGGTGTTCGTGGTATTTATGCAATGATAGCCGATCAATCTCCGAAATCCCCAAATTATAAGTTTTGGACAGATTTTATGGGAAAGAAAGTTCCTTTTTATACCGGTTCTGAAAGGATGGCCAAAGAACTTGATATGGCCGTGATATACCTACACGTAGAGAAAATAAAAAGAGGCCGTTATAAGGCCTCTTTAATTAATATTGCCGATAGCCCTTCTAAAACAGAAGACCATCAAATTACTTTAGAATATAAACAGCATTTGGAGAAACAAATAAAGGAAAAACCAGAATTTTATCTCTGGACACACAAACGCTGGAAGCATTTGGGGAAAGAAACTCCCCAAAATGCTGTAATACGTTAGTTAGACCTTAGCCTACAATTTCTTTAATCTCTTTAATCATATCATGCGCAAGCTTATCGGCTTTATCCTGAGATTTTGCTTCAGTATAAATCCTTATAATAGGCTCGGTATTCGATTTTCTTAAATGGACCCAATTTTCAGCGAAATCAATTTTCACTCCATCTATAGTAGAGATTTCTTCAGCTTTATATTTCTCTTCCATTGCTTTTAAAATTTCGTCTACATCAATTTCAGGAGTCAGTTGAATTTTATTCTTGCTCATAAAGTAGGCTGGATATTCTTTTCTTAACTCAGAAACACTGATCTTTTTTTCAGCTAAATAGGTTAAAAATAATCCTACTCCTACCAAACTATCACGCCCGTAATGCGACTCTGGATAAATAATTCCGCCGTTCCCTTCACCTCCAATAACGGTGTTGGTATCTTTCATAAGCTGCACAACATTCACTTCACCTACAGCACTGGCTTTATATTCGCCCCCGTGTTTTTTGGTTACATCGTTAAGCGCTCGGGAAGAAGAGAGGTTACTTACCGTATTACCCGGAGTTTTAGATAACACATAATCGGCACAGGCCACAAGGGTATATTCTTCTCCAAACATTTCTCCATTTTCATCAATAAAAGCCAACCTATCTACATCTGGATCTACCACAATTCCAAAATCGGCTTTTTCCTTTTTCACCAGTTCACAAATGTCGGTAAGGTGCTCTTTTAAAGGTTCGGGGTTATGGGGAAAATGACCATTTGGCTCACAATATAATTCTATTACCTCTACCCCCATTTTTTTTAGAAGTTTAGGGATAGCAATACCACCGGTAGAATTCACACCATCTACCACTACTTTAAAACCGGCATGTTTTATCTTTTCAGCATCCACAAGTTTAAGTTTTAGAACTTCCTCTATATGAATGTCTATATAGTTTTCTTTTCTGGTAATTGTTCCCAAATCATCGACCTCAGAAAAGTTAAAATTATCCTGTTCGGCATATTCCAAAATTTTAGCACCTGCTGCGCCATCAAGAAACTCTCCTTTATTATTTAATAGTTTAAGGGCGTTCCATTGCTTTGGGTTATGGCTTGCGGTAAGGATAATACCTCCATCTGCATTTTCCAGAGGCACCGCAATTTCTACTGTGGGCGTGGTTGAAAGATCTATATCAATGACATTTATTCCCAAACCGGTTAAAGTATTCATGGTTAATTCCTGAACCATTTTTCCGGAAATTCTGGCATCACGACCAACCACAACACTCAACTTTTTATTTGTAGAATTATTTTTTAACCAGGTACCATAGGCAGCGGCAAATTTTACGGTATCTATTGGTGTGAGATTATCACCTGTTTTACCTCCTATAGTACCACGTATTCCTGAGATTGATTTTATTAAGCTCATAAATGTATTTTAATGTTATTTAAATAGGTTAAGTTAGATTTATAAAATGTTTACTGATAAATTTAAGTTTTGTAGATTTTAAAGCCTCAATTGTTAATTAAATGTTCAACAAATATACAAGTCGCGCATAGGTAGTAATAAAACTTAACAAAAATTAAACAGGAAATTACCTGATTTGAGTAACTTTCAAAAATGAACTTCTTAGCACATATATATCTCTCGAATGAGAATGATAACTTAAAAATTGGAAACTTTATAGCTGATTCGGTTAAAGGAAAGCAATATTTAAACTATCCTACCGAAATTCAAAAAGGAATAGTATTACATCGTGCTATAGATAACTTTACCGATACACATCCCATTGTGAGTAAAAGCGTAGAGCGCCTATTTGCCCGTTATGGCCACTATAGTAGGGTTATTGTAGATATTTTATATGATCACTTTTTAGCGGCAAACTGGAAAGATTATAGCGACATCCCACTAAAAACCTACACTGAAAATTTTTACAAACTTCTACAGGAGAATTTTGAATTATTACCGAAATCTATTCAAAGTTTTCTACCCTATATGATTGCTGATAATTGGCTTTATAATTACCGAAAAATTGAAGGTATTGAAAAAATACTGTTTCAAATGAATAAAAGAATTAAATACCGAATTAAAATGCACCTGGCCATAGAAGAGCTACAAGAGTTTTATGCAGAATTTGAGGATGAATTTAAGAGGTTTTTTCAAGAATTAAGAGCTTTTGTTAAGGTTCAAATAAGCCATTAAAAAAGAGCCCGGTTTGGGCTCTTTAGTTTTAGAGGTTACATTACCTCAATTTATATTCCTGGGTTTATATGATCTACGTCATTTAAACTGGTAGGATCATTGGAAATATTTATGTTATCCATTCCAAAATCATTTCCTTCCCAGTTTCCATCGGGATCTGAAATTTCGAAATCTATATTTCCAGAACCATCTGCCATAAGAATAAACCCAACTTTAGTCCAGGTATCATAACCGGCCAAGTCACTAATCTCAAACAATGCTATTTGTACACCATTAGCTGTTATTTCAAGCTGAGCGTCATTACCACCGTCACCTTCATTAGGAGTACTGATGTCTACCAAATCCATGGTTATGTAATAAACATCCTCATCGCAAACGGTTGGTATATTTTCTGAAAAATAAACGCGCCTAAGGGTTTCATTAGGGTTTAAATCGTCTCCATCAAAAACTACAAATTTACCATTGCTATCATTATCGGCATCCAAAAGGCTTGAGAAACCACTATAGAATTCTTGTGCGTTAGTTACAATATTATAAGTACCGTATGGGTCTTCACCAGTTGTTTCACTCCAGGCATACTCGGTACCTCCTATTGTTACATCACCAAAACTTTCAGCATTATTAAAGTCTTCTGTTTCATTAACTACACTAGCTAATAAACAAGGGTCTGAATCTTCACCACAGTATTCACCACCTTCTCTAAAGTGCCAGTAATTATACTGTTCGGTTTCCGAATCATAAAGTTGATCAATTTCGGCTGCTGTAAAATCTCCTCTTCTAATAAGGGTGCCTTGAGTACCCCCCTGTGAATCAAGTATATACAGTTCCGCATAGAAAACCTGGCCTTCCCTATCTGGTAAAGCTATACACAAAGGAGAAGCTTGTGTTACCACGGCATTTTCACCTTCACCGCTCCAAACAGCATCGTTAGAAGCTACCACGAAAGCATCATCTTCATTAAATGTAATATTACCCAAATCTATGTTAGCTGGATATTCCCATACTTTAATCATAAAATTAGAAGGATAATGACGCCCCTCATCTGTACATTCATTTCCAAAAATACAGATGTATTGTAATGGAAGCATCTCAAAATCGAAGAATAAATAACCGTATTCTTGTGCAAAAACCTCATCATAACAAAGTACTTCTAACTCTATATAAGTTTTTGTGCCATTCTCTAACTGAACACTTTGAGGAAGTGGGTTCTCAACAAAATTTTCAAAGTTGGCAGGCCCGTAGCTATCGTTAGAAGATGGCGCGATATAAAGTACCTCTCCTGCAGAATTTCTAACATCAAAATAAATAATGGTGTATTCACCGTTTTCCAGTTCAAGAAAACTTTCCTCGTAGGTTAACCAGTTTGGCATTCCATCGCCATCACTATCATTATTATCAACTGGAATGATGCCAATATCTACCGCTTCGGCATTACTGGCATCCCCATCATCCACATAATTAGTTGAGTTTTCATCTCCAACAGCTATTACGGCCCGTATAAAACTGGGTACGGTGTCTTCATTCTCACAGCTGGGTACCTCACCCTCTCCTAAAATATGATTTTTGGTTTGAGCAGCGCGCTTATCTTCAAAGTCTTCCAGGAATACCTCAAAGGAAAGGCTTGAAGTGTTTTCCCCACCTGGACCATCGGGATCATCAGGGTTGTTGTCCTTACTACAGGAAGTCATAAACATTGCAGCTATTGCTACAAATGCCAAACAAAACTTAAAGTTTTTCATAATAAATAATTTAGATTAATTAATAAAAGGTTTGAATTATAAGCCTGTAAAAGAACCACCCAATGACAGGCTTATGGGTTTTAATATTGTGTGTTATTCATTAGAACTGCAGATTAATTGATCATCTACATTTGTTGCTGAGATCAATTGAAAATTATTATCCCCAAAAATTTGTCCGGGAAATAATGGCTCTGAGCAACTAATATGAAGATCATAGTTTACTTCTGAAATTGTGAATTCCATCTCGGTCCAAACAGAAGGAGTTTCATTTCCTCCTGTTGTTGCCTCTCCTGTTAGAAGTATTATATCGTTTGGATTTACCACGTCATTAAATATTTCGTAAGGAGAATTAGGACCGTTATGGGTAACTAGCAAATTTGCTGGGGTATTACCTAAAAATTTAACCTCTAAAAGTTTTATTTTACCACCCTGATCATTATCACAAGGCACGCAATTTTCAGAAGGATCCTGAGGTTCTTCACCACATTCTCCTTCATTTTCGGTTAAATCATCCAGTAAAATGAAATTATCTTTATCACCACAACAAGCTTCTCTAAAGTGGTAATAATAATGTTGTTGTTCTTCCTGGTATACATTTGTAAGATCCTGGGCATTAAAATTTCCTTCTCTTATTAAAGTCTCTGATTCGTCCTCTACCAGCCATATTTTCGCAAAATATTCCTCTGTTTCCGGAAGTGGGAAGCAGAGTGCATCGGCATAATAATGCTCTCCATTTTCATCGGTAAAGGTTTTTCTTTCATTTTGCGCCACTACCAATAAATCTCCCTCGCTTGAATCTTGCCATACTTTTATCTTGAATTGGGCAGGAATGTGTTTCTGATCTTCCCTACATACATTGCCATAAGTGCACAAGTAAATTAAGTTGCTTGAATTAAAATCGAAAAATAAATAGCCAAAAGCAAAAGCATAATGTTCTTCATAACACAGTACTTCTACCGGCTGATAGTATTTTACGCCAGGATGAATTTGCACTTTTATGGGTAAAGGCTTATTCACAAAATTATGATATTGAATGCTTTGCGTATAATCTAGAGTACCTTCAGGAATTCTGGGAGCCATATAAATAATTGCTTCCTCATCCTCACCTGTAGCAGTGGCAACTGCAAAGTATTCAATTGAATATTCTCCTTCTTCCAATTCCAAATCGGCTGATTCCTGGGTAAACCAGGCATCTAGATCTCCGTCCTCATCCAGGTCTGTTCCATTTGGGTTCACTTTAATTTCTATTTTATTTGTGTTAGAATTTTTATACCAAACCCAATTACCGCTTTCATCTTTAAACTTAATTGCAAGCCTAACAAACAATGGATCTTCTTCTGAACATTTCGGGATTTTATTAGAACCGAGAGAACGTTGCTTTTTAAACTCACTGCGGTTGGCCAGGTCGCTTAATACACTTCCAAAGGAGAGTTTTCCTTTAACCTGAGAATCTTCTAATTGCTTTCCGACTTCTTCTTTAGCACAGGAAAAACAACATAACATTACAAATAATCCCAGGCTTACACGCATAAAATTTTTCATAGTTGGACTCATTAAATTAATTGCTGAAATAAATCAGGCAAGCTTTAATATCTTGTAGGGAAGAATTATTAAATAGAAAGATTCTGGCCAGGTAGGATGTGCGCCTTAAAATCTTAACGCTAATCTATAGGAAGTAGAGATACTAATTTATAAGGGAAAACCTGTAAGATTAAACTAGTAAAATATTTTCTTTTATTAGTCTGTTTCTTACAGAGTTAAATGCAATTAAAAAGTATAGAAAAGCTGAGATGTTAAAAAACAACCAATATAACTGATGATCTGCAATTAGACTCGGTAAACTATAGACATCTATATTCCATTAAAAAGTAAAATACAAATTTAACCTACCCCTCTTAAATTATAGGTATCCTTATTTCGGAAGTAAATTTTAAAAATGAGATAGAATATCTTGAAAAAATTATCTTTAGAAATATTTAAACTCTAAAAACTTTATTTACTCGTTATTTTATGTGGAAATGAACCTCAGCCTGTGTAGAAATTAAACCATTTATTATAAAAAAGCATAAAAAAACCCGGGTTGTAATACCCGGGTTAGTATAAAAATTATCGCGTGATTTTAAACCCAATACCAACGATTATTTCTTAATTCAACTCTTTTAAAACCATATTTAGTCCAAAAATACCAAAGATCATTGGCCCTAAGTACAGTTACGCCACTAATAGTATAATACTTTCCATTTACGTAGGTAGGTTCACCACCATCTCCGGGATACATTGCATTAATACCTCTAATATCTCCTGAAGAAAGCCCCGATCTTTGAACTTTATAAGTACTTCCATCCAGTTTCGTTATGGTAGGCTCACCATTTTTAGAAAAAGAGTAAGGACTGTACATCATTATCGATCCAAAATCCAAGCTACTGGTAAACTCATCGCCATCAAAACCACTTGTCTCGTAAGTATGAAAGTTGTGCTCAGTACCACTTCGAACATTTTCGAAATTAACATCAATATAACTATTACGGTCCACTCTACTTTGCTCATGCCAAAGTCCTACGGCATGACCAATTTCGTGAATTGCGTTACCCGTTGTACAAGCACTAGCCAAGGTAATATTTTGGCGACCTCCAATCATTCCCACATAAGAAGAACAACCAGAACCTGAAGTGAAATAAATATAATTAGATTCTCCAGATCTTTGAACAAATTTAAGAGTCGTATTAGCTTCAAAGTGGTCTATGGCATCATATACACGGTACTTATCCTGTAAATTATTATCTATTGCATAATAAACCGTATTTTTAGGCCACATACCGCGTATTCTACCGGTACTTTTTTGTGCGGCCTCATCACTATCTAAAATAAGGCTTTGTGCAGATTTACTTGTTTGGTTCACCGGAATTAAAATATCACCCTGATATACATAATTCCCTTCCTGAGATTCTACAGGTATCCTTTGCCCCCCATAGTAAACCTCTAAAACAGGTCCAATTTGATTGGGATAAGCTACTTCGGTAAGTTGATCATTAATTTCTTCAGGGTTTAATTGCGTTTCTGATTTGTCATCTTCTAAAATTGGATCTTTACTACATGCCAGAATCGCCAGAACAGGTAATAACAAAAATTTGCTTTTTCTCATAAGTAGGGTACTCATTTTATAAATTAAATAATTAAAAAATTTGAATTTGATTTACAAAGGTCATTCCAAAAATCCACCTCAAAAACACTATAAATATTTAATAGTCAGATTCCTACAAACAAAACCCATAACAGAAAGAAATTGCTTTTTAGAAAAATAATAAGATCAAAAAAAGAATCTCTGCATCTGCTTGCTATTACCGACATTTCAAGTTATTTACGGTGAAATTTATAAGTAAAACTTCAAAATTTAGCTCCGAACATAAATACTTTAAATGAAGGCTCTATTTTTTTTAACAAAAAAAAGCTGTGCGGATAATCCACACAGCCTCTTTTTACATCTCTCAAAAATAGGGAGAAGTAAAAACTACTCAGCTACTTAGTCACCCCCCGGTAAAAACCAGCTGAGATTATTATTCTCCAGACACATCGCAAATATTTGCTCTAAGGTCTATGGAAATTGGTAAATCACCTTCTGTGATATTTGGTATGGTTACAGATCCACCTTCATCCGGAACAGTAACTACTTCACAAGTTACACTTTGTAGCACTGTAACCTCTATATCTGCAATTTCATATGGAATTATGGGTGTAAGACCAACAAATAGTTCTCCATTCGTTATTTGTACTGTCCAGTCTCCGTAAGACACATTTGTTATAACAGGTCCGGCACTTTCCAGGTTAATGTTTAAAACATCTGTAGATTCACAACCTGTTATTGCTTCTGGCAAACATGGCTCTAAAACAGTTTCGCCACACTCTAAATCAGGATTTCTTTCACATCCATCATTTTCCTCGTCGTTAGGAATTCCATCTCCATCTATATCAGAGTCACAAGCATCTCCGGTACCATCTTCATCTAAATCACCCTGACCTTCATTAGGTGTTGACGGACAATTATCTTGCCCATTTGGTATTCCATCATTGTCACAATCATCGGCCGGATTTTCAGGATCGCATTCACCATTTCCATTCCCGGGACTGTCTCCGCCACAATTAAAAAACAAATGCTCATAATCAACCGTTCCATCGTCATTCAAATAACCGGAAATATCATCCCATGAAAGGTCTACTTCTAATGGTTCTATACCTACCGGATCGGGATAATTCCCCTCCCAATTAAGTAGCGTTGCTGTTAAGCGTATATATGGCTCACCACTTCCTTCACCATACTGTGGTGCAGGAACAGCTAAACAAAATGGATCTGCATAATAGTCTCCTGTAGATTCATCAAACCCGGTTCCAGGAAGATTAGCAGTATCATGAAGCAACATCTCCTCATCTCCTCCAATATAAGTTACAGCCAAACTATAATTTGCTGTAAAGTGACGCCCGGCATCATTGCAGTAATTAGCAAAAACACAAAGCTCATATAATACTTCCGGAATCAAATCAAAGAATTGATATCCATAAAGGTTTACCTCTCGATCATCAAAACATACTACCTCTATATCTACATACTTTTTTGATCCCGCTCTAATGGTAAAATCAAATGGGAGCCCCTGATTAACAAAAGCACCATATTCACTTGCCGTGGTAGGGGTTACCCAAATTAAATTAGATGAGGCATCTTCAGGATCACCATCGTATACCAAAAATGAAGTTAAGGATACTGATGCCGTATTGGTTTCACTATTTGCAACCGGAATTTTGAGTCCTTCATCATAGGCGGTATAAAAAGTACCATTATCTTCCATTATTGGAACATTTATTTCTATAGTTCCTTCTAAGTCGGTACCCGCATTGTGTGTAAGCTCAACATGAGCATAAGCCGGAGCTTCTGAAGAGCATTCTGGAATACTTTGTTTGATTGCAGCCTTATTTAACATGCTATTTAAGCTTGCTCCAAGACTTAGTTCTGCAAAGCTATCGGTTCCCGGGTCGTTTGTTATTGTATTGTCTTCCTTGGTACAGGAAGCTAGTAAGAATGAAAATACAGCAATAAATGCCATATATTTTTTTAGTGCTTTCATAATTAAAGTTTTTTGGATTAATATTTAGAATGGTTAATATAATTTTACCAGGAGTGGTTAATTCCTGGTAAATAAAGTTTCAATTAATAACAAGCCACGGCGTGTATTATAATATAAAAGTCGTCGCTATAGTCTCTCTCCCAGGTATAGGTAAGGGTGTTCACATCAACTATATTGTTGAGATTATACTGGCCGGGTGCAAAAACATTATTTCCAGACGGTGCAGTTTCACTCAAATTAATATGAAGTTCGTCTAAACTCACCCCTGTATTAAGCGTAATTTCCAAAGAGATTTCGTCTCCATCAATAGAAATTTCAGCAGTACCTATATGCTCTCCTTTCGAAGTATCATTTTGTCCTGCACCAGCCCAAATATCAAAGGTTTTACTAGTTCCGTCATCATCTTCCTGGAAGTGCTCAGCCCACCCCCATCTATTAGCATTTGCCAAGGTATTTAAAGCAGTATCGCCTTCCATATATGCGGTTTCGCAAGTATCACTACCCGGAACAGGACAACCATCATTAGACTCGGGACCAGCCTGATAAGGACATTGATCAATACAGTCATTTAAACCATCACTATCTGCATCTCCTATACAATCATCTATTGGGCAACCACCATCTAATGGATCTCCAAAATCTTCAGGACAAGTATCACATCCATCCGGAACTCCATCCTGGTCCATATCATCCCTATCATCATAACCTGGACATTCATCCTCTACATCGGGCACACAATCGCCATCTGTATCTTCTTCTGTAATGGGGCAATCATTAACCTGATCATCACAGTTAAAGAAAATATGTTCAAAATCTATAGTATTATCTTCTCCAAAATATTGCTGAACATCATTCCAACTCAACTCAACAACTTTAGAATACTCCCCTGCCGGGTCGCCATAATTATCATCCCAGGCAATAAGAGTTACAGTAACCTTTAAATAAACATCGGAATCAGTTTCACCATACATAGGAGCAGGAATAACCAAACACAATGGTTCAGCATACCAATCTCCTGAATTGTTGTCTTCGGTATTTCCTATTTCAGGAGATTCCCCCTCATATAGGTTAATTTCTTCTTCTCCTAACAGGTAATCTATATCTACATTATAATTAGCAGTGTAATGTCTACCATCATCGGTACAATAGTTCGCAAAAACACAGAATTCATATAATTTTACCGGTATAAGATCAAAAAATTGATAACCGTATAAATTCACCTCTCTGTCATCAAAGCAAAGCACTTCAACTGGCACATATTTTTTAGAGCCTGCACGCAGATTAAATACAATTGGTAATGGATCATTGACAAAATTTTCATAATCACTACCTTCTTTTGGAGCTATCCATATTGGCATTACCCCTTCCCCGGGCTCTTCTGCATAAACCATAAAATCGGTTAGGCTAACTTCGGTTGTAGTTTCACCTTCCGGAATTGGAATAGCAAGCTCCTCATCATAATCTGTAAATAAACCTGACTCATCTACAAGTATAGGTACTACAACATCTACGTTGCCTAATTCATGAGTTAACATTATTTGTGCATAAGCTGGCTCTTCATCTGTACAGGCGGGTATTTCTCCTTCAGCCTGGCGGTTTAAAAAATCATTTAATATTGGCCCTAATTCAATCATTGCCATTTTTTCGTCTCCTTTTTGCGTGTCTACAGCTTCATCTTGTGTACAGGAGGTAAAAATGAATAATGTGAATACTAAAGAAGTCATTAAATATTTAACTATTATCTTCATAATTCAATTTTTAAGAATTAAATAAGAGATGTCCTTAAAAAGGACATCTCTTAAACTTTTTCTAGTACTCTTCAAATTCACCACAGGCCACCGGCGTAAAATCGGCTTCATGTAGTACTGCTGTTCTATCATCCAGATTTGCAGCATTCACCTCTGCATTCGTTAAAGTAAATGTTCTGGTATAAAACATATTACCCATAGCATCAGCTTCTGGCCATACTCCTCCTGTATAGTCTAGTGTCCAAATTGGATTTCCGTAGTCGTCACAAGAAGCATTTTCGTGAATATGCTGTGGCACATCTCCGGCGGTTAACTCAGTAGCTGCTGTCGTAGCTGTTAACGTGTTTCCTTCCAGTTTTAGGTAAGCAAAGCCAACAGCATTCGCATCTCCTAAATTCTTTAAGCAAGCTTTGTAACGCTTAGCTTCTTTTCTTGGATCATCGAATGGTGGAGGGTTATCATTACCACATCCATAATTAAAGTGATAGTAATCCATAGTTGAATCATCCTCGTCAC
This sequence comes from Salegentibacter maritimus, assembly GCF_016236975.1. Taxonomy (NCBI): domain Bacteria; kingdom Pseudomonadati; phylum Bacteroidota; class Flavobacteriia; order Flavobacteriales; family Flavobacteriaceae; genus Salegentibacter; species Salegentibacter maritimus. The sequence goes on along the minus strand of NZ_JAEHNY010000005.1, from coordinate 105,616 downwards.
TATAGAACATTCTAATTTCTTCGTCGGTAATGGGTCCTGAAAGAATTACTTCGCCGGCATCTTCCGAATTATATTCATCTGTATTATTTAAGGTAATCTGGAAGTAGTACGTATCAGTTTCAGCGGTATCAGGTAACCAGAAGCATAATGGGTCTGCATAGTAATCTCCCGTAATCTCATCTTCTACCACGGCATTAGAAACCTCGGTATAAAGCAGATCTCCAGATGCATCAGAACCTTCCCATACACTTACGGTATAGCCGGCAACATAGTGTCTTCCGTCTTCCGATGGACAGAAATTACCGAACAAGCAGAATTTAATTAATGGTACAGGTACCAAATCAAAGAATTGATAACCATAAAGGTTTACTTCTCTATCATCAAAACATAATACCTCAACATCTACATACTTTTTAGAACCCGCGCGTAAATCAAAATTTATTGGTAGCGCATCATTTACAAAATTTTCATAGTCACTACCTTCTTTTGGAGCCATCCAAATAGGCATTGTCATTTCATCTGGTTCTTCGGCATACACCCAAAAATCGGTTAGACTTACAGCAGTAGTAGTCTCCCCATCGGGAATAGGAATTGCTAGGTCCTCATCATAATCAGTAAAATAGGTGGTTCCATCAAATTTAATAGGAACTATTACATCTTCTTCTCCCAGCTCGTGGGTAAGTACTACCCTGGCATACATAGGTGCATCGTCTGAGCATTCAGGAATGCTTTGCTTTAAAGCGTCCTGGTTTTTAATAAAATCATTTAAAACGGCCCCCAAAGAAATAGTTGCCATCTCATCGCCCACTTTGGGCTCGCCTGAGGTTTCGTCTTTACTACAGGAAGCAAAAAGCATTGCAACTATTGCAATACCAGCAAAGTAATTTTTAAAATTTTTCATAATCGAAAGTTTTTAATTAATAAATATTTAAGAATGGTTAATAAAATATCTACACAGTTCTAACTCTAGAACAATTGTATTCAGGAAAATAAAGGTTTGGGGGCTTGAAAAGTAGAGAGGTGGGGTGACTACTTTTACTTAAAATTTCAAGTATAAATGTAAGGTAATTCTTTCCTACAAGGCTATGGGGGAATTCTTCTATTTTTAACCTTCAATAAAGCTTACTGCACTTTTCGGTAATCTATAAGGTCATGACTAATTGCATAAATAATACTCTCTAAAATCGTATCAGAATTAGTGCGTTTTATAATATTAGAACGGTGTTTTTCTATTGTTTTAGGAGAAATAAATAAAGCTTCAGATATATCCTTTGTTTTATAGCCTTTTATTAAAAGCTGAATAATCTCTTTTTCTCTATTCGTAAATTTAAATTCGGTTAATTGATCATTTTGCTTAAAACAGGCTTCTACTTCCTGTGAAGAAGTACCTATATTATTATTAATTTCTTCATTTTGTTCTATAAAATCAATAAACATTACAAACTGGTGACCGAAGTTTTTATTCAGTTTAGAGAAGTTAATACGTGCATTTCTTAATTTATCATCTCTTAATAGTAAGGTGGTTTTTGTAGCCGCTTTAATATGCTTACCACGGGCAAAATTTCGCAAACTTTCTTTTACTTTTTGCGCATTCTCACATTTCACAAAATCTGTAAGTTTTAACCCCTTACTATTTTTTACCCTAAAACTTTGCTTAAAAGCATCGTTCATAGCTATTATCTCATTTTGATCTAGCAATAGCACTGGTTTTGAGATAAGATTAAACATCCCCATAAAGGCATCTTTCCAGAAATTCGATAAAGATCTATTCGCATATACCATCTTAATAATTTTCCCACACAAAGTTTCTATGCTGGGAGAATAAACAAACTCATCTACTACCTTCCTAAACCTGCTTTCGGCTTCAGCCCTAAAGCGTTCTTCGGCATAAACTATAAGCCAGGCCTTGGTAAGGAAATGATTTGATTTAAAATTAGCTATGTTTTTAAAATTTTTGCCCGATCTAAAAGAAGCATAATCTAAAAGAATAACGTCGGGCAATAAATTTAGTGCGATATTAAAACCGGTGTGTAATGAATTGGCCTCGGTTAATTCAAAATGCATACTTACCCCTTCTTGTACGCAGTCTACCATACTCTGCTTATTGGTAATAAGCAATAATTGTTTTTTATCCGTAATCATATTAAATTGTTTTTTGGCTACTAGCCCGTTAGTTAAAACCTGGGGTTAGGGCCCAAGACCTTTTGTTAACAGAATTAAAAACATAAGGCTTTGAGAACCGATGTTTTAATTCGTAATTAACCTGTAAAAAATAGGGGCAATAAATATTGGGACAAAAAATAAACCTGCTAACAGGTATTAGATTTCCGGGGGGATGGAAAATTTTAATTGAGACTTGGTATTTCAAATATAGGGGATTATCCTTAATTATCGCAAAAAAATTACGTAATATAATACTGACAATCAAATAAATAAGAGCAAGACAAAAGCTAACTATAAATCGACAAGACCTAATTCTTTTTGAAAACTAATAAATTAACTCATAGTAAATCAGTCAGGCATATAAATCTTAATTATTAAATAGAACACCTAAAAAAGTCGTACTATTTTGAGCTTATAATAAACTTTAAATCATTATTAACACCTGCCTAATCCTGCTTTCTTTTTAGTTAGCAACACTTTAAGTACATTTGCGTCCGTGATAAAAAATATGGCTAAAACCGAAGAAAATATAGAAGTATTAGGGGCTCGCGTCCATAATCTTAAAAATATAGATGTTACTATTCCCAGAGAAAAACTGGTTGTAATCACAGGCCTTTCCGGCTCTGGAAAATCTTCCCTGGCTTTCGATACCATTTATGCTGAAGGCCAGCGCCGGTATATTGAAACTTTTTCAGCCTATGCAAGGCAATTTTTGGGAGGATTAGAACGACCCGATGTTGATAAAATTGAAGGCCTGTCGCCTGTTATTGCCATAGAACAAAAAACTACCAGCAAAAACCCTAGAAGTACGGTAGGAACCATAACTGAAATTTACGATTTCCTACGTCTTCTGTTTGCTCGTGCCGGGGATGCCTATAGTTATGAGACTGGCGAAAAAATGGTGAGCTATACCGACAGCCAGATCAAAGACCTTATTTTAAAGGATTTCAAAGGGAAAAAAGTGAACGTTTTAGCACCTGTCATTAAATCCAGGAAAGGACATTATCGGGAACTATTTGAACAAATAGCTAAACAGGGATTTTTAAAAGCCCGTGTAGATGGTGAAGTCCGTGACCTGGTTAAAGGAATGAAACTAGATAGGTACAAAACCCACGATATTGAGATTGTAATAGATAGATTAAAAATTGATAATAAAATAGACGCGCAAAAACGCCTGGACGAGAGTATTAAAACTGCAATGTACCATGGCAGTGATACACTAATGATCTTAGACCAGGATACCGATCAGGTGCGTTATTTTAGCAGGAACTTAATGTGCCCTACTACCGGAATCTCCTATCCAAACCCAGAACCAAATACCTTTTCTTTTAACTCCCCAAAGGGAGCCTGCCCTAAATGTAACGGTATTGGCACATTGTATCAGGTGAATATCGATAAGATTATTCCAGATTATTCTAAATCGATTAAAAATGGCGCCTTAGCACCTCATGGGCCTCAGAAAAAGAACTGGGTATTCTCGCAATTGGAATTAATTGCTGAAAGATGGAATTTTAAATTAACAGATCCCGTTTCCAAAATTCCGGAGGCGGCAATGAAGCTTATTCTTCATGGCGGAAAAGAAACTTTTACCAAAGAATCTAAAAGCCTTGGGGTAAACCGGGAATTTAAGATCAACTTTGAAGGTGTAGCCACTTTTATTGAAACCACATTTAACAATAACGATTCCAGTTCCCTGAGACGTTGGGCAAAAGAATATATGGATAAAGTTGAATGTCCAGATTGCAAGGGCACCCGACTTAAAAAAGAATCGCTTTATTTTAAGATTTACGATAAAAATATAGCCGAACTCTCTTTAATGGATATTGAAGATTTGGCGAAATGGTTTGTAGGCTTAGAAAAAAAACTAAGCGAAAAACAAAACCAGATTGCCGCTGAAGTTATAAAAGAAATAAGAACGAGAATTGGATTTTTGGTAGATGTTGGGCTTACATATCTTTCTCTTAACCGCGGATCTAAATCCCTATCTGGAGGAGAGGCACAACGTATACGCCTGGCTACCCAAATTGGTTCGCAACTGGTAGGGGTTCTTTATATTTTAGATGAACCCAGCATTGGATTACATCAAAGAGACAACGAAAAACTAATCAATTCGCTAGTTTCACTGCGAGATATTGGAAATTCTGTCATTGTGGTTGAGCATGATAAAGATATGATAGAACGCGCCGATTATGTTATAGATATTGGCCCGGAAGCAGGAAAACATGGTGGAGAAATTATTAGCGAAGGGCCACCTTCAGCATTAAAAAAACACAAGACGCTTACCGCCTCCTACCTAAACGGGAAGAAAGAAATTGAAGTCCCTAAAGAAAGGCGTAAAGGAAACGGAAAAAACATAGAGCTTAAAGGTGCTTCAGGAAATAACCTAAAGAATGTATCTATTAAAATTCCGTTAGGAAAAATGATTGCGGTTACCGGAGTCTCGGGAAGTGGAAAATCTACTTTAATTAATGAAACCCTCTACCCTATTATGAATGCGCATTATTTTAATGGGGTAAAAGAACCAAAACCTTATAAAACAATCAAGGGACTGGATAATGCCGATAAGGTGATAGACATTAACCAGACGCCAATTGGTAGAACTCCACGGTCTAACCCGGCTACTTATACCGGCGTGTTTTCAGAAATTAGAAGTTTATTTGCTAAAACACCAGAAGCTCTTATTAGGGGATATAAACCGGGAAGGTTTAGCTTTAATGTTAAAGGTGGTAGATGTGAAACCTGCCGGGGTGGCGGACTTCGGGTGATAGAAATGAATTTTCTTCCCGATGTGTATGTAGAATGTGAAACCTGCCAGGGAAAACGATTCAATAGGGAAACTTTAGAAATTAGGTATAAAGGAAAGTCTATAGCCGATGTTTTGGAAATGACCATCAATGAAGCGACTGATTTCTTTGAACCTATTCCAAAAATCTATAGAAAACTAAAAACAATTAAAAATGTAGGCCTTGGCTATATTACCCTGGGACAGCAAAGTACAACCCTATCGGGTGGAGAAGCACAGCGAATTAAATTGGCTACCGAACTTTCAAAACGTGATACCGGAAATACTTTCTATATCTTAGATGAACCAACTACGGGATTGCATTTTGAAGACATTCGGGTTTTAATGGATGTTTTAAACAAGTTAACCAATAAAGGAAATACCGTTCTCATTATAGAACATAATATGGACGTGATAAAAATGGCCGATTATATTTTTGATATTGGCCCCGAAGGAGGGAAAAATGGTGGCCAGGTGATCGCCAAAGGTACACCCGAGGAAGTAGCTAAATCGAAAAAAAGTTATACAGCTAAATTCCTTAAAAAAGAATTACACTAACAATACTGAAGAATACTATGAGAAATAACCGACAAAATAAAGCCTGGAACGAAATAAAAACAAACGATTCCTGGGCCATCTTTAAAATAATGGGTGAATTTGTAAATGGCTATGAAAAGTTAAGTCAAATTGGCCCTTGTGTCTCAATTTTTGGTTCCGCAAGAACTAAACCAGACCAAAAATATTACAAATTAACCGAAAAAATTTCCAAGAAAATAGTGGAAAACGGTTATGGCGTTATTACCGGTGGAGGCCCCGGAATTATGGAGGCAGGAAATAAAGGAGCCCATCTTGGTGGAGGAACTTCTGTAGGACTAAATATAGACTTGCCTTTTGAACAACACGATAACCCATATATAGATAATGATAAAAGCCTGGATTTTGATTACTTTTTTGTTAGAAAAGTAATGTTTGTAAAATATTCGCAGGGGTTTGTGGTTATGCCAGGTGGATTCGGAACTTTAGATGAGCTTTTTGAAGCCATTACCCTTATTCAAACCCATAAAATTGATAAATTTCCTATTATTTTGGTAGGAAGAAGTTTTTGGAGCGGATTGGTGGAATGGGTTCAAAATACCCTTTTAGATGAATTTCAAAACATAAGTGCACCCGATATGGATTTGGTTCAGGTAGTAGATACCGAAGATGAAGTGATTGAAATCCTGAACGACTTCTACGGAGAGTATAACCTGAGTCCTAACTTTTAATTAATTCTTTAGTGGGGATAAAAACTTTGAGTATATTTAAGTCGCAATTCTTTTTACATTAAATATACTCCGCTTGAGGTTTTATCTATTTTATCTATTGTTTTTCGTGGCAATTGGATGGGGTTTTGCTCAAAACTCCATCTCTTTAAAAGCTCATTTAAACGATAGTACCCATATTCTCACAATACAACAGGAATTGGTTTATACCAACTCCAGTAAAGATTCGCTTAGCCATATTTACCTTAATGACTGGGCGAATGCTTTTAGTGCAAAAAATACCCCATTGGCAAAACGCTTTGCCGAAGAATTTGCCAGGCGATTTAGATTTGCCAAAGCCGAAGAGCGTGGCGCGACATTTATCAATAATATCACCGATGCTCAAAACGATAGTTTAATATGGGAAAGGCCAGAACAAGCTCAGGATCTTGTTAAAATAAACCTGGATAAAGCTTTACTTCCCGGGCAGAGCATAGCGGTTAAGTTAGATTATCACGTTAAAATTCCTATAGATAAGTTTACGCGATACGGAGTAGATTCCGATAACAATTACAAACTTAGATATTGGTATTTTACACCTGGCGTATATAAAGATGGAAAATGGCAGGTATACAGCCATAAAAATTTAGGCGACCAGTATAATGCACTTCACGATGTTGAAATAGAACTTAGCATACCACCTAAATATTATGTTGCATCTGCCCTAAAGCTTAGTGGCGTAAATACTATAAACGGTCAAAAAAAGGTTAAACTTTCGGGTATAGATCAATTAGATAGCAAACTTTACCTCACGAAATCTTTTATATTTGAATCTTTGGCGACCAAAGATTATGAAGTAGTCACCAATGTAGATGATGACGAACTTCAGCCCGAAATAAAAAGCATACTACTAGATCGCATCCTAAAATTTTATGAACAAAAATTAGGAGCATATCCACATAAAAAGATATTTGTAACCCGTGACGATTACTTAAATAGTCCCATCTATGGTTTAAATCAATTACCGGGTTTTATTCGTCCTTTTCCCGATGGTTTTCAATATGACATAAAGCAATTTAAAACCATCACCAACTACATGCTTGAGAATTCTATTCATATTAACCCCCGTAAAGAGCAGTGGGTACATGATGCTATTCTGGTTTCCTTAATGATAGACTATGTGAACGAGTATTACCCACATATGAAACTTTTGGGAAATTTAAGTGATATTATTGGGGTGCGATGGTTCCACGCTGCCGATTTAGAGTTTAATGACCAATACCAATTTCTTTATATGAATATGGCCAGAATGAATTTAGACCAGGCTTTAAGTTCTGCCCAGGATTCACTGGTGAAATTCAATAAAAATATTGCAAACTCCTATAAAGCCGGTATTGGATTAAAATATGTAGAAGATTTCCTTGGGAATGAAAAAGTTACCAAAGCAGTTAAAGACTTTTACCTACAGCATAATATGCAGCCCACTTCTTCTAAAGATTTTCAGCAAATTTTAGAAAATTATGCCACGAAAGATATCTCCTGGTTCTTTAAGGACTATGTAAGTACAAATAAAAAAATAGATTTCAGTATAGAAAAACTATATAAAACCCAAGACTCTCTTCGGGTTACTATTAGAAATAAGAGAAAAAGTAATTTTCCTGTTTCGCTATACGGATTAAAAAACGGAGAAATTGTTTTTAAAAAATGGATTGAAAATATTGATAAGACTAAAACTGTTGAAATTGCCAGGCAGGATGTAGATAGACTAGCTTTAAATTATGAACAAAAAATACCGGAATTTAATCAGCGGGACAATTACAAAGCTGTAACTAAACTTTTCAATAAGCCATTACAAATAAGGCTACTTCAGGATATTGAAGATCCAAGATATTCGCAGCTGTTTTTTATGCCAGAATTTAATTATAACCTATATGATGGCATTTCTATTGGGCCTAAATTGTATAACAAAACGGTGCTGTCCAAAAACTTCAATTTTAATATTTCCCCAAAATACGGATTTAACAGTGAGACCATTGTTGGTTCGGCTTCGATTACCAACAGGCATCAATTTGCAAACAAAGAACTTTATGCCATTACATATGGTATTGGGGGAACACGTTATTCTTATGGCTATAATTTATTCTATCAAAAATATACCCCTTTTATTAATTTTTCCTTTAGAAATAAATACCTACGCGATAACGAACGCCAAAATCTTCTCATTAGAAATGTAAATGTAAGGCGGGATATGAACCCCAGCCGGGATTTAGAAGAACCTAATTATAATGTGTTTAACATAAACTATCGTTACAGCAAACCGCATCTGGTAGATTATTACTCGGCCTCTTTCGATTTTCAATTGGCAGAAAAGTTTAGTAAAATCTCAATGAGTCTTGAGTATAGAAAATTATTTAAGAATAATCGTCAAATTAATTTACGTTTTTTTACCGGAACATTTCTCTATAGCGATGCTATGGAAACAAACTACTTTAGTTTTGCCTTAGACAGGCCTACAGATTATCTTTTTGATTATAATTATTATGGAAGAAGTCAGGGGTCCGGTCTGTTTAGTCAGCAAATTATTCTAGCTGAAGGTGGTTTTAAATCGCAATTACAACCCGAATATGCAAATCAATGGCTTACCACTTTAAATGCGAGTACCAATCTATACAAATGGTTCTTTATTTATGGAGATGTAGGTTTGGTAAAAAATCAACATCAAAATGCTAAGTTTTTATATGACTCGGGAGTTAGGCTAAGCCTGGTCGATGACTATTTTGAGATATTCTTTCCGGTCTACTCCAATTTAGGTTGGGAAGTTGCCCAGGAAAATTACGATCAAAAAATAAGGTTTATTGTCTCTTTGGACATTAACACACTAATAAAACTTTTTACCCGACGTTGGTATTAACAAATTTTTAATGGCCTTACTTAATTCTTAGCTTTCCCCACCCTTATTGCATAAAAACCATCATATCACAATATTTCAGACATTTTATTAAAATAAAAACAACAAAAAGCCCTTTGAATACACTTTTCTTAAAATATTTTGATTTTAATGAATTGTGTACAATCTAAGTTTTCGTTACATTTGTTGTTCATCAAGAACCTTAGGCCCTGCCTTTAAGGTATTAATTTGAGAAAGTACATATAAAATTCGAGGGCAACCTTTGAAGTATTAAACCCGCTATTAGGGATTCAAAATAACGTTCATGCAAAGCGAAACACAAACTAAAGATTCAATTTCATTTGAGGATTTTAAGGCCCAGGTAATGGCAGATTATAAAGTTGCCGTTACCAGCCGCGAATGCAGTCTACTGGGTAGACGCGAGGTCCTTACCGGAAAAGCTAAATTCGGTATTTTCGGCGATGGAAAAGAAGTGCCACAATTAGCCATGGCCAAAGCTTTTAAAAATGGTGATTTTAGATCTGGTTATTACAGAGACCAGACCTTTATGTTGGCCATTAATGAGTTTAGCATAGAACAGTTCTTTGCCGGCTTATATGCTGATTGTAACCTGGAAAATGAACCTATGTCTGGCGGCAGACAAATGGGAGGCCATTTTACCACACATAGCCTCCAGGAAGACGGTAGTTGGAAAAACCTAATGGAGCAAAAAAACTCCAGTGCCGATATCTCTCCTACCGCAGGCCAAATGCCGAGACTTTTAGGCCTGGCGCAAGCATCTAAAATATATAGAAACGTAAAAGGAATTTCCTCTGAAAAATTTTCAGATCAGGGAAATGAAATTGCCTGGGGAACCATAGGAAATGCCAGTACAAGTGAAGGTCATTTCTGGGAAACCCTTAATGCCGCCGGTGTACTACAGGTACCAATGGTGCTAAGTGTTTGGGACGATGAATATGGAATCTCGGTACACGCAGCCCACCAAACTACAAAAGAAAGTATTTCAGAAATCGTAAAAGGCTTTCAAAGAGACGAAGACAATAAAGGTTTTGAAATAATTGTGGCAAAAGGATGGGATTATGTCGCTCTTATTGAAGCCTACGAAAAAGCTGAAAAAATAGCGCGTAAAGAACATTGCCCGGTTCTTATTCACGTGATAGAACTCACACAACCGCAAGGCCATTCTACCTCAGGATCGCACGAACGCTATAAAGATGAAAAACGCCTTTCCTGGGAGCGCGAATACGACTGTAATGCTAAGTTTAGGGAATGGATTCTTGAAAACAATATTAGTACAAATGAGGAGCTGGAGGAAATAGAAAAAGACATAAAACGTGAAGTTAGAGAAGGCAAAAAAACGGCCTGGAATAATTACATACTCCCTACCAAAAACAAACAAAAAGAGCTACTGGCTATACTTGCTAAACTAGCTAAAAACACCGAAGAAAACGACGCGGTTATTAAATTGGCCAAAGACCTAAAAGCCAACAAAGAACCTCTTAAAAAAGACCTTGCCATTGCTGCAAGAAAAACTTTAAGAGTTGTTAGAAAAGAGACATCTGAAGAGAAGTCTAAACTTATTGAATGGTTAAATGATTTCAATAAGGCTATGGCTGATGATTACAGCAGCCACTTACACGTAGCAGCTAAAGATCTTAAGAACGAAGTTTTACCAGAGTATAACGATGATTCCCCTGAAGTAGATGCAAGAATTATTTTACGTGATAATTTCGATCAAATATTTGAGAACAAACCTGAAACCTTAATTTTTGGAGAAGATGCCGGAGAAATTGGTGATGTAAATCAGGGGCTGGAAGGACTGCAAAAGAAATATGGTAAATTACGCGTTGCAGATGTTGGTATTCGTGAGGCTACTATTCTCGGACAGGGAATTGGAATGGCAATGAGAGGCCTTAGACCTATTGCCGAAATCCAGTATCTGGATTATGTGATGTATGCTTTACAAGGTATGAGTGATGATCTTGCTACTTTGCACTATAGAACCAAAGGTAAACAAAAAGCCCCTTTAATTATACGTACAAGAGGTCATCGCCTGGAAGGTATTTGGCATAGTGGCTCACAAATGGGCGGTATTTTAAACCTCATAAGAGGTATGTATGTTTTAGTACCACGAAATATGACCAAAGCAGCAGGGTTCTATAATAGCCTGTTAGAACAGGATACACCGGCTTTATTAGTAGAATGCTTAAATGGCTACCGATTAAAAGAGAAAAAGCCAGGCAACCTCTCTGAACTTAGAACCCCCATAGGAAAAGTTGAAACAATAAGAGAAGGTAGCGATATCACTTTGGTCTCTTACGGCTCTACGCTAAGAATTGTTGCTCAGGTGGCTGAAGAATTAAGCGAATTTGGGATTGATGCCGAGGTGATTGATGTACAGTCGTTACTACCGTTAGACCTTGAGCACGATATTGTAAAGAGCGTTGAAAAAACCAATCGATTATTAATTATAGATGAAGATGTACCGGGAGGGGCTTCTGCATTTATCCTGGATAAGGTTTTAAACGAACAAAACGCCTGGAGATATCTAGACAGTAAACCGCAAACCCTTACTGCTAAAGAACATAGACCGGCCTATGGAACCGATGGTGATTACTTTAGCAAACCTTCGGCAGAAGATATTTTTGAAAAGGTTTATGCAATTTTTAATGAGGTAAATCCTGAAGAATTTCCGGCTATAAAATAGAAGGAACTTATGTAATATCTTAAAATACAAATCCCCAATCTAAAGAGAGATTGGGGATTTTTTATTAGTACCCCCAAAGGTCATAATACCCCAAGGCTTGGCCTAAAATAATTTACTACTTCAATTTTCAAAACAATCATATCCTAAAATAATTCCGGAAGTCTTCAGAATAGGATAGCCACTTTGTACTTCTAATACTTTCCAGGTTTAAAGCCATTTAAACTCACTTATTCTAAACCCAATAAAACAATCGTCTACACAGCCTTTTTCAACAAAACCACAATTAGAAATAATTCCATTTTCATCGGTATCAAAATAGATTGTATTCTCTTCCCGATTTACATTTAAATACTCCGAAAAACAGGTTTCGTACAATTCATCTATAAGCAAAGGGTCGAAACCTTCAGCATTGTTACCAATTTCTTCTTCGGTTTCTATATAAGATTCGATTGCTATTTCTATGGGTTCGCCATCTTCATTTCTATCCTGTTTGTAATACGTATATTCCCTTCTAATTACCGTACCATCTTTTACACTTATATGCGTTCTACTTCCATTACCTGTCCAGGAAATCGAATTTACGGTATAGCTATAACTATCTTCATTTTCAGATTTTAATTTCTTCCATAAACCTTTGCTATCACTGTAATTAATTCCACTTTTACCGCTGGTTTCCCCTATTTCTAAACGACTACCTGAACATGATAACATAAAAAGGCTTAGCGTAAAAACGAATAAATAATTTAGAACTCTCATAGCTTAATTTTTAATTTATAAATAATAGATGCGGAAGCCTATAATTGGTTGCGTTGTTATTTAAAACTAATTTCGCTGTGACGTGAGATGCTACATCCAGTTTCGCTTACTAACTTCAGCTTTATATAAGACATAATTTATGTATTGCAAAATATCTTTGCTAACAGCATAAAACTTAAGATCACCACCGGCGGTATGAAAAACAACATTCACCAGGTTTCTTCTGCGATACCAAATAGGTTGCTGCACACTTATAGATTGTATTTTAAACAATTGAAGGGTTTCTTCAGTTTTGTTCCAAAAGCCTTTTTTCTTTTGTAAAAAATCTTCGGTAAAAATTAATTTTCTAGCCCTAAATGCCAGTATTTGTAATGTTATTGCTATCAGTATATACACACCTACCAACGTTAGCACAGCCCATAATTTAAAGTCTACAAAATTGGTAAAATACCAGGCATAAAGGAATACTAAAACCGGTAACATACTCAATAAAATCTTTCGAAACAGTAATAAATTATCAGGTTTAAAAACAGTTTTAAAATTAGTATGAGAAGATTTACTGTATAAAAAAGACTTTATCTTCTCTACAATTTGCTTTCCAAGACCCGGAATCTTTATTTTATTCTTCTGAAGTTCGTTTTCACTGCTTGATAACGAAATTTGGGCCTCATAAAGGTTAAGCCGCTGCTGTACCGGATTGGTGATTATCCGCATTAATTGAAGCCTTCTGGGTTGAAGCGATACCTTTGTATTGGTTTTTAAACCCATCTCCACTTCAAGCTTTTCCCTTGTTTGCCGAACTTTAAGTCCATAATATTTAATAAAAACCTCAATAATGGTAATGCCTATACTTAATATTAAAAGCAACACAAAAAGCAAGGCACTATATCCAATAGACTGAAGCATCCCCGAAAATTGATCTACATAAACTTCAACATGATCCAGGCGATCTTTAAAGTAAGTGTTGGCCCTGTTATAAATTCCCATTACAAAGGCAACAACCAGCGATAGACCACGTAGATAATTTGTGCTTATTCCTATTTTTAAAAGGCTTAGAATACCAACTTTATGCGTCCAAATTTCACGATCTTCGGCCTCTACTCTTTTTTTATCTATTTGATTTGCTTCTACTTTTTCAGATTTAGCTTTTAAAAGAATTTCTGAAAGTCTATACGCATCATTTTCTGAAATAGCTTGTATTTCTACCTCCTGTTGGTTACTTCCGGCGGTATCTATAACCAGGGTATAAACATTAATTACCCGCTGAAGAATAGAACGTTTAAAATATACCTGTTGAATCTTATCAAAAGGAATCGCTGAATTTTCGGTAGAAAAAATTCCCTTTTCCAATACGAATTCCTCACGTTCATAATCAATATAGAAAATGAATTTAAGGTAATAGACATAACTGTAGATTAAAGTTAAACCCATCAATACCACCAAGCCTATGCCTGTATAAATTAAAGTAGTTTTGCTAGGGCCGCTCAACAATAAGTAAGCACCCATAGCCCAAAATATTTTTACCAGTTTATAGAGACTGGAAATGAAGATGAGTAAAATTCCGGCTATAGATTGTCTTTGTGCAGTATGATAGGCTTTAGAATTCATCTTTAGAAATCTTAACCGCAAGGGCTTCTTTTAGCTGCAATGCCATTTTTGGATCAAGGCCAGGAATCGTAATATCACTTCCGCTTCCTCCCGCCGTAAAAATATTAAGGTTAGAAATACCCAGTATCTTATCCCAAACTCCCCTTGAAATTGAAACATGTTGTACCCTGTTAAACGGAACTATTGTTGTTTTATTAAAGATAAAACCACGCTTATAAACGATATCCTTTTCCCGTACGGCATAGCCCAGGCTTTGTAACAATTTATAATTATTCCAAAATCTAAAAATAAAGGCGGCTATAACAACAGCTAAAAGGATGCCTGTTTGCCACTGGTTTAGTTGAAAAAACCATAAAACACCAAGTATAGTAAACAAGACGAGCATAAATATGCCCGTCTGAATATTCATTTTTATAAGGTATGTAGAAGAAACAGAAGAATAAGCTACCGACTCATATTTGGGTAAAGAGGCTAAATCAATCTGATCGTTACTAAAATCTTTACCTAAGGAATCCATTTTTTATCAAAATTGGGTTTTCTTTTCTCTAAAAAGGCATCGCGGCCCTCCTTGGCTTCGTCGGTCATATAAGCTAGACGGGTTACTTCTCCGGCAAAAACCTGCTGGCCAACCATTCCGTCATCAGTCATATTCATCGCGTATTTCAACATTTTTATAGAAGTTGGCGATTTAGCCATAATTTCCTGGGCCCATTCATAAGCCGTATCCTCCAGCTCATCGTGAGGAATCACGGCATTTACCATGCCCATTTCGTAAGCCTCTTGTGCCGAATAATTTCTTCCCAGGAAAAAGATTTCGCGAGCTTTCTTCTGGCCTACCATTTTTGCTAAATATGCCGATCCATAACCCGCATCAAAACTCGTTACATCAGCATCGGTTTGTTTAAAAATAGCGTGTTCTTTACTGGCCAGTGTTAGGTCGCAAACCACATGCAGGCTATGCCCACCGCCAACAGCCCAACCGGGCACAACACAAATTACAGCTTTAGGCATAAACCTTATTAAACGCTGTACTTCCAGTATATTTAACCTGTGATAGCCGTCTTCCCCAACGTAGCCTTGATGACCACGTGCTTTTTGATCTCCACCACTACAAAAAGCCCATTTTCCATCTTTAGAAGAAGGGCCTTCAGCTGAAAGTAATACACAGCCAATTGTGGTATCTTCATGCGCATCGTGAAAAGCGTCTAAAAGCTCTGATGTAGTTTTAGGTCTAAACGCATTTCTAACTTCCGGACGGTTAAAGGCAATTCGGGCAACACCTCCGGCTTTTTTATAAGTAATATCTTCGTATTCTTTTACAGTTTTCCAATTAATTTCACTCATAATTCTTTATTTTATCCAAAAATAAGCTTTTCAAATTATCTTAATATCTTTGTAGAGCAAATAGATTTGCATTGTTTTTGCTATACTAAAACAAAAGCCCTGATAATGAAATTTCGTTTACTCCTTATAAGCACATTTTTTTTAAGTATAACACCTGTTTTTTCTCAGGAATACTGGGACATGGCCGATTTTGAAATTAGCAATTATAGCATTGAACCCGCCTGGAGCGATCTAAGTTTTGGGCAACAATTTTTTCAGGGGGATTTTGATCTTCCCAGTGGAGAATTTCTAAATGTAGACCAAAATAAGCGTGCTACCGTAGATATGGTAGGAATCCTTGAGCAGCAACGCAATATGAAAAAACGCAGCGTAGATATTGGAACACCTTTACCTACAACTACTCAGAAAAAGAAAGCTTTCGAAATTTCTAATAATTATAGGCTTAGAGATAAAGATGAAGTGTATAACGATGCGCTTAACTCCAATCCTTATTATCAAAACCAGCGAATCTATCAAAATGCCCTACATAGGCAACATCAGCGCCGAATGTATTACGGCTCTTACTATTATGCCCCTCGGGGCCGTTATTACTAGCCTTCTTTAAGATAAAGGCCTTTATCCTTTATCTCTATTTTTCTTTGCTTATAAAGCGTACCGGCAGCACGTTTAAAACTTTTTTTACTAATTCCAAGCTGACTGTGGATTGCCTCTGGCGAAGACTTATCGGTAAGGTTTAAGTAGCCATCATTTTGTTTCAGCTTATCAAGAATAAGTTGGGCATTTGGCTCAATACTTCTATAACCCGGCCTTTGTAAACTTACGTCAATTTTACCATCTGAGCGTGTTTTCTTAATAAACCCGCGCATTTCATCCCCTACGTTTATTTCCTGAAAAACATCGTCATGATAAATTAAACCTAAATGCAGTTGATTAATAATCACATTATAACCTAAATCGCTTTTATTGCTTATTATTAAATCTACTTCTTCGAAAGGAGCTACGGTTAAGGACGAATTATCCAGGAATGCATGTACTTTACTGGAAGCAACCAAACGGTTGGTATCCTCATCTAAATAACAAAAAACAAGGTAACGCCCACCTTTTTTCATAGGGTAAGCCTGTTCTTTAAAAGGTACAAAAAGATGTTTTTCAAGCCCCCAATCTAAAAAAGTACCAAATTCTGTTGTCTCTACGCATTTTAAAAAAGCAAATTCATCTAATTTTACCAGGGGTTCTAAAGTGGTCGCAACCGGACGTTCTTCGTGATCAAGGTATACAAAAACCTCAATCTCCTCCCCTATTTCAAAAGTTTCGGGAATGTATTTATTGGGAAGTAAAACTTCATTCCCCTCTTCATCGGTTAAAAATAATCCGGGTTCGGTTTCCCTTACAATATGAAGTGTATGATTTTCGCCAATTCTAAGCATAAGCAATATTTTGGGAGCAAAGATACTTTATATTTACGGGCTTTTCTGCAAAACAAAAAAAATCCGTTTTCATACTCGGAAAACGGATTTCTATATAACTTTAAATCAAGGCTTATTTAAAAACACTTTCTTTTTTGAAATGCTTTGTAAGTAGGTAGTATACCACCGCACGATATTTATTACGATTAGATTTACCATATTTTTCCATAACGGCATTTAAACCAACATCCAGCTTTTCATCATCTTTTAAACCTAATTTTTTAATAAGAAAATTACGCTTCACGGTTTCCATTTCAGATTCTGAAGAACTGGAAACAGTCTCGGCATCACTCCTAAAAATACTTGGGCCACAAGATTCAGTTACTTTTCGCAATAAATCTACATCGGGCTCTTCTCCGGTTTTATCCTTTACATCCTGGATGTACTTACCTACCTTTTCATCGGTTTTTGTACTCATAATTAATAGTTTTTAGTTATTCATCACTAATTTACTTAAAAGAGCCATATTTAAAAATTAAATACTCAAGATTTCATAAAATTAAAATATTCCAAAAGCACCTCGTCATTAATTTTTCTTGGCGTAAAAATTTCCAGAAGTTTTGGCTTTTCAGTAGGTTTAAAAAATTCTTTAAGATGCTCCTGTATCTCCTCAGAATTTTTAGCCGAACCATACTGAAAACCATACATTTCACTTAGGTGTTTTGCCTGAAGTTGGTGTGTGGTTTCAAAATATTTTTCAAAATTATCGGTATTCTTATTTCCAGGTAGGATCCTAAAAATTCCACCACCGCTATTATTTATAACGATTATCCTAAAATTTTTAGGGATATAATTATTCCATAATGCGTTACTATCGTAGAAAAAACTAAGATCTCCAGAAATTATTAGTGTTGGTTCAGCTTTTACACACGCAGCTCCTACTGCTGTAGAAATGCTTCCGTCTATCCCACTGGTGCCTCGATTACAAAAAATACGTAAACTTTCTTTCCACTTAAATAATTGTGCATATCTAATGGTAGAACTATTGCCCAGGTGTAACAAATAATTTTCGGGTACATAAGGAACAATCTCCTGCATAGCCTTCAAATCTGAATAAGGAATTTCATTCATATATTCCTCATGACGCACTTGCCTATGGCTTTTTACTTCTTTCCAATAAGTTCCATAATCGCTTTGAACATTTTCCGTTAGCGGAAAGAAATGAGTAAAGAAAGAGTTTACTGTGGTCTCAAAATGTTTATTTAAGCAAAAAAATGTATTATATGCTTTCTTAGGATCAATATGCCAGTGTTGCTGTGGCTGATAGTTCCTTAAAAAGGCTTTAACCTTCTTAGAAACAATCATGCCTCCAAAAGTAAGTAAGATTTCCGGTTGAAGCTTTTTAAACAGTTCCTCACTATCCTCATCTTTTTCTATAGGACCAATTAGGGTATCTATTCTTGTGAAAAAATCGGGGTGATTTAAATTAGAAGTGGTTTCGGTAAGCACAATAACCGACTCATCTTTGGCCAGTGCTTCTAAAAATTTCTGCTCAACAATATTGGGTTGTGCTACCCCAACTATTATCATTTTACGTTTGGCCTTATTCCAAAGTTCGGCATAGCCCTGTAGCTGTTTTTGGGTATAGCTTCGTTCTACAATTTCAGGTAAGATTTGCAACGGGTTTACGTTCACATTTTCCACCAAATCATATAAGGGCTCATAAAATGGTACATTAATATGAACCGGCCCTTTCCCCTCTATAGCTTTGTTAAGTGCCAGATTTATTTCACGTTCATTGTGCTTTTGAGACTCAAACTGCTTTTGCTGAAGTTTTTTATCGGTAGCTTCAGCATCCAAAACCAATTCTGAGTGTAAGTTTGCTGAATACAGAATATGGTTTTCAAAAACGTTTTTTTGCCTAATGGTTTGACCATCCCCAATATCGATACGCTCTACAGGCCTGTCGGCCGAAATTATCACCAAAGGAATATCGCTGTAAAAAGCTTCTACAATAGCCGGGTAATAATTTAACAAAGCAGAGCCCGAAGTACAAACCAGCGCTACAGGCTTTTGTAGCTGCTGTGCCATTCCCAGGGCGTAGAAAGCAGCACATCTTTCATCTACAATACTGTAAGGCTTAATATCTGGATGATGTGTAAAGCCTATAGTTAAAGGAGCATTTCTGGAGCCGGGGGAAATTACTACGTGATGTATATTTTTAGCAACGCATAGCGCTACAATAGATCTTGCAACAGGTATTTTAGAATATTTCACAAAGTTTAGTTTTCAAAGCAGCACCCCACAGTTTATAAAATCCTGTGAGGTCTTTATTTTTAATCACACCAATCTAATCTCAGGTTCTAAGTTTGAATAACAACGTAGGTGCTAATGTAAACTTAGAATGACGTTATTTAACACTTGACCTTATTGGTTCAATACCTTATAGGTCATTTTCAACAACTCAAAATTACAATTTCAAAAGTATTTACCGGCCAGGTTTTGCCCTTATTTAACAAGTACAGATTTTATGGTATGAGACTTATTCACCGTCTCCTCCCATTCATCAGCAGGATTAGAATCTTTTGTAATTCCGCCGCCAATAAACAGGCTGGCCGTATCGGCTTCTAATTTCATACAGCGAAGGTTTACAAATAATGAAGTATGCTTTAAAACACTCGCGTAAGCCTGGTTTTCCTGATTTCTTCGATTACTGCTACGTTTAACTTCTTTTTTCATATTCATTTCTCCCAAAAATC
This sequence comes from Salegentibacter maritimus, assembly GCF_016236975.1. Taxonomy (NCBI): domain Bacteria; kingdom Pseudomonadati; phylum Bacteroidota; class Flavobacteriia; order Flavobacteriales; family Flavobacteriaceae; genus Salegentibacter; species Salegentibacter maritimus. The sequence continues at coordinate 85,942 of NZ_JAEHNY010000005.1, read as the reverse complement.
CAGAATAGAACTCACGCTTATAGCCTTCACTTTTAAGAATAAACCTTTGTGCTTTTATCTTTGGAAGACCGCATACGGCGGGAGTTGGATGTAAAGCTAAAATTAAACTTTTAAGGTTAGATTTTTCCAAATCCAGTATTCCCTGAATATCTGTTTGTAAATGCAATAAATTTCCAGCTTTGGTAGTATAGGGCTCTGATTTATAAATTTTGCCCGAAACCTTATCTTGCAGGTTTTCCAAAATAGAATCTGTAACAATTTGTTGCTCTTCAATTTCTTTCTCTCCCCAATTTACATTACTTGTTCCTGCAAATGCCTGCGTTCCGGCAAGAGACATGGTTTTAAACTTATTGCGCTCTACATTTAAAAGGGTTTCGGGCGTGGCACCCAACCAGGTTCCTGTTTCGGGATGGAACCAATAGTACACAAAAGCAGTTTCATATTTCTTTAGTAGATTTTTAAAAATCTCAACCGCATTAAGTTGTGTTTGCACGTCTTCTTTTCGGGATAACACTACTTTTTTAAATTCATCCTGTTGAATAGCTTCAATTCCTTGCTGAACCAATTCTTCGTGCTGTATTTTAGATTCAGTATTGGTTAAGCCGGGAGGAAAATGCTGCTCTTCCTGCTTTTCTATAGCCGAAGTTGTAGGCGAATATTCTGTAGTAATACTTTCTGCACTTTCAGAAGGAACAAAAAGTGCGCTCTTAGGGTTTTCAAAAGGAGCAAAAACAAAACCGCTTTCCTCATAAGATGATGTTTGGTAAGTTTTATCTGAATCCTGAAGCAAAGCCCTTGTCAACCCATTTTTGTCATTAGGATTTCTATATGCCACAAATGGATTTCCACTACGAATTTGCATCTCTAATTTTATAAAAAAATCTTCGCTATTCATTTTCTATTTCTTTTTAGGCAATGCTATGGTAGTGAGTTTTACAATAGAAATAAGGTTTTTATCCTCATCGGTAACCTTTATTTCAAAAAGTTGGGTGGTACGGCCTTTATGAACAAAGCTGGCTTTAGCATAAACAACACCTTCTGAAATACTTTTTACGTGATTGGCCGAAATTTCAATCCCGCGAACATAAAATTTATCGGTATCCAAAAAAACATAGCTTGCCAAACTCCCTACACTCTCTGCCAAAGCCACACTGGCCCCACCGTGCAATACACCATCGGGCTGGTGAACTTTTGAAGTAACCGGCATTTTAGCGATTAAATAGTCTTCTCCTACCTCGGTAAACTCTATCTCAAGAGTTTCCATAAGCGTATTTTTACAAACTTTTTTAGAAAGCTCCAGAAGTTCTTCTTTGGTCATAGCAATAAGATTGGTTTCTTTGCAGGCCACCTCGGGTAAACCGAGAGGCACTTTATAAAAATCTTTTTGATTCGCAGCAAGCTTCGAATCATTTAAGCCTTTATTATTGAGTAAAAATACAAAACCGCCCTAAAAGATGAGTATTGAAAAGGAGCTTTCTTATCAAATTACCAATACGTATAGTGTTTTAAACCATTTCACTGAAAAAACAAAAACGGTATGGCTGGTTTGCCACGGAATTGGTTATTTGAGTCGCTATTTTCTTCGGCATTTTTATCATTTAAATACTGAAGAAAATTATGTGATCGCCCCACAGGCACAATCCAAATATTATCTCAACAACCAATATAAACACGTAGGCGCCTCCTGGCTTACCAAAGAAAGAACCGAGGCCGAAATAGAAAACGTACTAAATTATTTAGACGGGGTTTATACAGCCGAAAATCTTAAAAATGCACCAAGGCTTATTATTTTGGGGTATTCTCAAGGAGTTTCGGTGGTAACCCGTTGGATAGCCTCCCGTGAAATTAATTGCGAAGAATTGATTATGCATTCAGGAAAAGTTCCAGCCGAATTAACAAGAGAAAACTTTCAGTTTTTAAAAAATACTAACTTCAGTTTTATTCATGGAACCGAAGATGAATACCTGAAAAACGGAATTATTAAAGTGGAAAAAGAACGATTAAAAGATCTTTTTCCACAAAATTTTAAAATAAAAACCTACAAAGGTGGTCACGAATTTAATACTGAACTTATAACGGAATTTGCTTAAATTGACTTTTCGGCTACACATTCAAAGCTTTTAAATGAAACAAAAAATTAATTCTAAAAAATCTATCCTAAAAAGTATAGGACCGGGCTTTTTGTTAGCCGGGGCTGCAATTGGTGTCTCACATTTAGTGCAGGCCACAAGGGCCGGTGCCGATTACGGTTTTATCTTAATTTGGGTTTTAATTATAGCCTGTGTTTCAAAATATCCATTTCTGGAATTTGGTTCTCGTTTTGCCGCAGGTACCGGAAACCATTTAATTACCGGCTACAAAAAACTCGGAAAATTCCCTTATTGGACCTATATCCTAATCACTGTAGGAAGTATGTTTATTATACAAGCTGCTGTAACCATTGTCACTGCCGGTTTAGCCGAGCGTTTATTTAATTTTGGTTGGCCGCCATTTCTATGGAGCGCAATTATTCTTATTGCCTGTATCGCTCTGCTTTTAATAGGAAAATATCCCGGCCTCGATAAAAGCATGAAAATTATTGTTACGGTATTAACCCTTGCAACCCTAGCTGCCGTTATCCTGGCCTTTAGCCCCGAAACTATAAATAATGCAATAAGCATACAGCCACCTTCGCTTTGGACAACAGCAAGCCTGGGGTTTATAATCGCTTTTATGGGCTGGATGCCTATTCCTCTAGATGCTTCGGTGTGGCATTCTATATGGACTCGCGAAAAAGCCAGCCAGAACAAAAACAAAATTTCGGTTAAAGGAGCTTTTGCCGATTTTAACGTGGGATATCTTTCGGCCGCATTTATTGGTTTACTTTTCTTTTTACTGGGGGTTTTAGTAATGTTTGGCAGCGGTACTTCTTTCTCCAGCAACAGTGTAGAATTTTCAAGTCAGTTGGTGGATTTATACGGAAAGACCCTTGGCGAATGGAGCAAGCCTTTAATATCGGCAGCTGCTTTTATTACCATGTTAAGTACGGTTATAACAGTTACTGATGCCTATCCAAGAGTGATTTCAGAATTAAAAGATCCTGAAAAAGATAAACCTGAAGATAAAAAAGGCAAATGGCAGGTATACCGTGTTTCTATCTTTATTATCCCTATTCTTTCACTTTCAATTTTGTATTTTCTTTCAGGATCATTTACCATTTTGGTAGATTTTGCTGCCGGACTTTCATTTCTTTCAGCTCCCTTTCTGGCCTGGTTTAATTACAAACTGGTAAGCGGAGAACAAATGCCGGAAAAACATAGGCCGGGAAAAAATTATAAAATTTTCAGCTTAGTTTGTTTTGCGCTTTTAGTAGCCTTTAACTTTGTGTATTTATATTATAATTTTTTGACTTAGTTTTTTAATCAAATGATTCTTGCACACTAAGTTCACCTTAAGTAAACTACCTCGGGGCAAGCTCACGAGGCATTCGTTGGAAACGAATTTTTAATTTCGAGGCAAGCCTCGGGGTATTAAACTCTTTGGCGGTGCCAATTAAACACAGGAATTTTTATCAACCGAAAACACTTTTTCTTTTAATACTTCAATATCGCCATTAGCTGTAAGCTTAAGGTGATACCTATTGGTTTTAATTGGCGTGCAATAACTAACAGTTTTTAATACTATAAGTTCAAAACCGGAATTTGTAGCTTTTATTGCACCGCCATCAATATCATTAATTCTATAATAATAATCGTTTGCACGAATCCAAAGCAAAGCCTCTTCCTTTGTATTTATAGCACCTAAAAATTGCAGTAAATCGTCTGTAGAAGCAACCAGGTTGTTTTCATTATTGGCTTGATATTTTAAATAATAAAAACATAGTCCCGGTAAGCAACTGGGAGCAAAACCGTATTCCGGTTTTAAATTGTTAAACCCATCCTTGCACATATCGTCTTCTTCACTGGCACATAGCACTCCGTTTTGACCTATAATTTTTTCGTTAAAATCATTCGGGCCGTTTACCAAAGCATATACAAGCTCCCAATAATTGTTTTCTATACCGGGATCCAGGTCATGAAAAGGATATTCTTCTGAAATTGGCTCAAAGCCTTTGGTAGAAATAGTGTCGTCAGTACTACAGGAAACAAAAAGAACGAGTGTAAAAAACAATATTGATATTTTCATAATAATCGATTTCTTAATAGATACAAAATCCCTAAAAAGTTGTGTTTAAAAATAAAAAAAGCGCAATCAATTTAATGATTACGCTTTTTGGTATTATTATTTAAGCTAGATTTTTAAAGATCCCGAAACAAGTTCGGGATAAGCGATTCGCACACTTTTACAAGCGCTTTGCGCTTGTAAAAGTGGCTCTCTGCTTACTTCACCTCCTCAAAATCTACATCTTCTACGTCGTCTCCGCTTTTAGAGTTTCCTCCGGCCTGCTGGCCACCTTCGGCTCCGGTAGCACCTTGTTGTGGTCCTGCCTGGCCTCCCTGGGCTTCAGCTTGTGCTTTATACATTTCTTCAGAAGCAGTTTTCCAGGCTTCGTTCAATTTGTCTAAAGCAGGAGTAATTTGATCCAGCTCTTTAGTTTCGTAAGCTTTCTTCAATTCTTCTAAAGCTTCTTCTACCGGCTTTTTCTTATCTTCAGAAATCTTATCGCCAAATTCTTTTAACTGCTTTTCAGTTTGGAAAATCATAGCATCAGCTTCGTTAAGCTTATCTACTTTTTCTTTGGCTTTCTTATCGGCATCAGCATTTGCTTCAGCTTCCTTCTTCATTTTCTCGATTTCTTCCTCGGTTAACCCTGAAGATGCTTCAATACGAATATCCTGAGATTTTCCGGTTGCTTTATCGGTAGCACTTACTTTAATGATACCATTGGCATCAATATCAAAAGTTACTTCAATTTGAGGTGTTCCTCTTGGCGCTGGTGGAATTCCGTCTAAGTGGAATCTACCAATAGTCTTGTTATCGGCCGCCATTGGGCGCTCCCCTTGCAATACATGAATTTCTACTGATGGCTGATTATCGGCCGCGGTAGAGAATGTTTGCGATTTCTTGGTAGGAATGGTAGTATTGGCTTCAATAAGCTTTGTGTTCACTCCTCCCATAGTTTCAATACCTAAAGAAAGTGGTGTAACGTCAAGTAGCAATACATCTTTTACATCTCCGGTAAGTACACCACCCTGGATAGCTGCACCAATAGCCACAACCTCATCTGGGTTTACTCCTTTAGAAGGTTTTTTACCAAAAAATGCTTCTACTTCTTCCTGAATTTTAGGAATACGGGTAGAACCACCAACAAGAATTACCTCATCGATATCGCTTTTTGAAAGCCCTGCATCACTAAGTGATTTCTTAACAGGCTCCATAGAACGAGTCACCAACTCTGCAGCCAATTGCTCAAACTTAGAACGGGTAATTGTTTCTACAAGGTGCTTTGGGCCACTTGAAGTTGCAGTTACATAAGGTAAGTTAATTTCAGTTTGACTTGAAGAAGACAACTCGATTTTAGCTTTTTCTGCAGCTTCTTTTAAACGCTGAAGTGCCATTGGGTCTTTTCTAAGATCTATATCTTCAGCCTTTTGGAAAGTATCTGCAAGATAGTCTATTAACACCTCATCAAAATCATCACCACCAAGGTGCGTATCACCATTTGTAGATAATACTTCAAATACACCATCACCCAATTCAAGGATAGAGATATCAAAAGTACCTCCACCAAGGTCATAAACTGCAATTTTTTGATCCTGGGATTTCTTATCTAAACCGTATGCAAGCGCAGCTGCAGTAGGCTCGTTTATAATTCGGCTTACTTTTAAACCTGCAATCTCCCCGGCTTCTTTTGTAGCCTGGCGCTGAGAATCGTTAAAATATGCCGGTACGGTAATTACTGCTTCATTTACTTCCTGCCCAAGATAATCTTCTGCTGTTTTCTTCATTTTCTGAAGTACCATTGCAGAAAGTTCTTGTGGAGTATATTTTCTACCATCAATTTCTACACGAGGGGTATCATTATCACCTTTTACTACTTTATAAGGCACCCTACCGGCTTCTTTAGAAGACTCAGAGTATTTATTCCCCATAAAACGCTTAATAGAAGAAATGGTTTTGGTTGGGTTAGTAACTGCCTGACGCTTGGCCGGGTCACCAACTTTTATTTCGCCACCTTCTACAAAAGCAATTACAGAAGGGGTAGTTCTTTTTCCTTCAGCATTAGGTATTACCGTTGGTTCATTTCCTTCCATTACGGAAACGCACGAGTTGGTAGTACCTAAATCAATTCCAATTATTTTACTCATAACTTTATACGTTGAATTTTATATTATTGATTTCAATTCTTCGAAGTCTTAAAGTCAATCTTTATGCCAGCGAAAAACTTATGACAGGTTGTCATTTTTTCAATCAGGCACTTGTCAAATATGCGCTTTTCCTTGTAATAAAAAGTAAGTCAACACACGTCAGGTTCCCTTGTAATAAATTACATCCTGGCAAGTTAAGGAGGCATTAAATGGAATATTTTTTAATTCGGGGCAGTTGTAAGAGTATTTGTTTATCAACTAAAACACGTTAAGAATACTATTGAATTTGAAATATTTGCTCAGCATAAAGATGTTAGCAGTTTTTAATTTTTAATGTGATTTACTATTCACGAAATCGTTTTAATATTTCAATAAAACATTCTCTTTCATGTTAGCAAATCCTTACTTTTGCGGTAAAATAGGAGATTTATAATGCGGAAAATTGAATGTATTAGCGTTTTTGATATGTTGAAGGTTGGTGTAGGTCCCTCCAGTTCACATACCTTAGGTCCCTGGCGAGCTGCCCAAAGATGGATTGCAGAGTTAAAGAAAAAAAGAACTTTTGAAGAAGTTAAACATATTCACATAGATCTTTATGGCTCTCTTTCGCTTACCGGAGTGGGTCACGCTACCGATATTGCTACTATTTTAGGGCTTTGCGGACATGATCCTGTAACTATGGACATTTCTATTATTGATTCTGAAATCCAAAACATCAAAGAATCAAAGAAACTTCTACTTAATGGTGAAAAGAGCATTGATTTTAGTATCACTAACGATATAAAATTCAATAAGAAATTCCTTGAATTTCATCCTAATGGAATGACATTCCGTGCAGAACTTAAAAGCGGTAAAAAAACATCCTCATCTTTTTATTCTATTGGTGGCGGTTTCGTGGTAAAGAAAGAACGTAAAAACGCCAGTAAGAAAATGAAAAGCTTTATGGAGTTTCCATTTTCTATTGAAAAAGCTACCGAACTACTGGCCTATTGTAAATCTGAAAACAAGCCTATTTCTGATATTGTTCTTGAAAATGAAAAATCCCTTAGAAGCGAAGAAGAAATAAACGCCGGTTTAAAGCAAATTTGGGATGTAATGCTAGAATCTATGTACATTGGTTGCCATACCGAAGGTACACTACCCGGCGGCCTTAACGTAAAACGCCGCTCTTTTGAAATGCACCAACGCCTTATTGGCGAAGAAAAATATGATTCTCCTGAAGATTGGATTACCGCGATTAGAAGGACCGAAGTAAAGTTTAGGCAAATTCTTAAATGGGTTAGCTGCTTTGCCATAAGCGTTAACGAAGTAAACGCGTCTTTGGGACGTGTGGTTACCGCACCCACCAATGGTAGTGCAGGTACTGTTCCTGCAGTGATGATGTATTATATGGTGATAGAAAACCACAAAGCTACTTTTGAAGATATGAAGCGTTTTATGCTGGTAGCAGGTGAGATTGGCAGTCTGTTTAAAAAAGGAGCCACTATTTCTGCTGCTATGGGCGGTTGCCAGGCAGAGATAGGTGTATCATCGGCGATGGCGGCCGGTGGATTAACAGAACTACTGGGAGGAACCCCGGAACAAGTACTTATGGCTGCCGAAATTGCTATGGAACACCACCTGGGCCTAACCTGCGACCCTATAGCCGGTTTAGTACAGGTGCCCTGTATTGAAAGAAATGCCATGGGCGCCATAAAAGCCATTAATGCGGCAGAAATAGCCCTGGAAAGCGATGCAACAAAAGCAAAAGTACCTCTGGATAAAGTGATTGAGACTATGTGGGATACCGCCAAAGATATGAATTCGAAATATAAAGAAACTTCAGAAGGCGGCCTCGCAGTTAAAGTGAATTTAAGCGATTGTTAGCCTGTTTTCGGTTGTGGGTTCTCAGTTTGGCGTTTTTTGTTCGTGGTTTATTGTTTTTAAAAGTCTGCTGAGACTGTAAACTGCTTGATGAGTTCATCCTGTTCTCGCTTCACGGCATTGTGCGAAATAGAAAAGGTCTTTCAATAAAAATTTCGTGAATTTGTGGCTTAAAACAAATACAGTTTTAAATTGCAGTAATATTTAAAATAAAAATCTTGCAGCTCCCTAAAATACCACCTAAAGTCGGTAACCTGTTTCGCAATTATTGGTTGATGATAGGATCCTATTTTCTGTTTTTCTTTTTAATGGGGTTCTTAAATACTTTTTTACCCGACTTAGACCTGGAAAAATATCAGCAAACCGAGTTATTTAATTTAATGAACGAAAGTCCCCTGGCTTTTGTTATTATGGCAGTGATTATTGCCCCGGTGTTGGAAGAAAGTATGTTTAGAACGCTTATTAAACCCTCTTTTACCGAAATACATATTTTCTGTTGTGCTTTGCTTGCCTTTTTCGGCTTAGGTTTTATACCCCAGGAGGCCCATTCGTTGCTAAAATATGGACTGGTAATTTTAGCGGCTATTATCATCTTTCTTTTCTTGCAATCTCTTAAACCTTCACGAATCATTAGAATATTCCGTATTCTTCTATACCGATATTATAGAGTTGTATGGCTACTTACCGCAGGTCTTTTTGGTTTGGTTCACATCTGGAATTATGTTGAAGGTTGGCAATTTGATCTCATTTTATTTCTCTTAATTTTCCCAAGAATTATTGCTGGCTACTTTTTTGGAAAAATAAAAATTGAAAACAATAGCCTTATTTGGCCAATTGCCATGCACGCTATGAATAATGGTGTTGTGGTTATATTTCTTCTCCCAAAGATTTTGTAAAAGAAGTAAACTAGCTCGGGGTATTATAGCCGTTAGCGGTGCCAATAAATGTTGGCAAATAAGCAGACTTAAACTCACCTCTCCGGTAATTCCAAATTTTCTCTACTCCAAGCATAAGAAAATCAAAACATTACTATCCTAAAAATAGATTTGCAATTTATTCTATAAAATTTTCGGGTCGGGTATTTTTATACGTTTGAATTACTTCTTTATCTTTAACCAAAATTCTAAGTATGCGATTCTCTTTTAATCCAATGATCCTGGTCTTTTTAATTGGTTTGTTTTTTAGCTGTAAAAACCAGGAAGATAAAAAACCTGAAACTCCCACGGCAGATCTTGAGGAAACTGAAAAATCTTATCATGAGGCGTATATGGAGGAAATTGCTGAGATTAAAGAGCGAGATTCAGTATCAACCTCAGGTATGCTTAGAATTGAAGGTGGGGAATATTTGATGGGCGGAAATTCAGACCAGGCCCGGCCAGACGAATTTCCACAACATATAGAGAAAATAGCAACACTACTGGTAGACGAAACCGAAGTAACAAATGCCCAATTTAGGGAATTCATAAACAGTACCGGTTATGTTACCACGGCTCAACGCAGTTTTGAAGTACAAGGGCAAACTTTCCCTCCCGGAGCCCTTATTTTTAATGAAAACAACCCACAAGCCTGGTGGAAATTTAAAGAAGGGGCTAACTGGGAAAATCCTTATGGACCAGGCAGTTCTATTGAGGGAAAGGATGACCATCCCGTAGTACAGGTTTCCTGGTATGACGCCATGGCCTATGCAAAATGGGCTGGAAAAAGATTGCCAACCGAAGCCGAGTTTGAATATTTAGCGCGAGGTGGAAAAGAAGATGAAATTTACCATTGGGGAAATGACTTTAAAAAGGCTACCCAATTTGTTAACTTCCATCAGGGTAATTTTCCGATTTCCAATGAAGTTCAGGACAATTTCGAGAAAACAGCTCCGGTAAAAAGTTTTCCTCCAAATGACTTTGGACTTTATGAAATGGCAGGAAATACCTGGGAGTGGGTATTGGATACCTATTATCCAAATGCCTATTCAAAACTGGAACAGCGCACCGATGGCTACTTTAAAGAATATTATAATGCTGAACAGCAAAAAGTAATTCGCGGCGGCTCTTTTTTGTGCAGTGAATCTTATTGTACCGGCTACAGAAACGCGGCCAGAATGAGCTCTACCCCCGAAAGTGGTTTAGAACATTTAGGTTTTAGGTTAGTTAAAGATATAGAGTAAATTATTTCATGGTAAGTCGACGAGGTATGAAAATCTCGATTATCGAGTATATCCTCTATTCACAGCCTAATTTGCTGCGTGTATCTACCAGATAAATTATTTTCCACTGGCCTTTAAATTTCATTAGTTGAAAAGTATTTACGCCACAATGACTTAATTCGTCATTTACATAAAATGAATACGGAGTACTTACGTTTGCGATCACTCCATTTATGTTAATTTTAAATCCATGTAGTTTTTCTCTAAACTTAGTGGTTTCTGGAATTGAGGCAATAGCCCTCAAAAAATCAGTATAATCTTCGGTAGAGAGCATTGTTTTTCCGTTAACATCTATAGCAACTGAATGCATTTTTATCTCAGGGTGCGCAAAATTCTTTAAAGCAATAGAGTCCTTTGCGTGAAAAGCACTAAAAAAGTTTTCGATTAAATTTTGAAGATTTTCTTTTTCTGAACTTTGATTATAGCCTAATTGACAGAGAAATAGAAAACTAATTAGGAAAAACTTATTCATTGGCCTATTTTTATAGAATAGCTAATTTAATATTTTAATACACTCAAGCTAATCCTTTATATTATGAAAAAAGCATTGGTGCCCTCTCTCCTATTATTTTTAGGTTTTGTTTTAAATACCTGGACTGTAAAAGCACAGGAAAAAGTTGTAGGTTATATTGTAGCCGGAAATGTTGATGATAAATTTAATGAGATTACGGCAAAAAAACTTACACATGTTAATTATGCCTTTGCTAATATTGAAAAAGGGAAAATTGTAGAAGGTAGTCCTAAAGACAAAGAACGTTTAAAAAAAATTAATGGTTTAAAACAAGATAATCCCGATTTAAAAATCTTGATATCCGTAGGTGGCTGGGCTTGGTCTGGTGGCTTTTCTAAGGCTGTTGCTAATAAAATTAATCGTGAGCGTTTTGCAAATAGTGGAATTTCTTTCCTTAAAAAACATGATATAGACGGCATAGATTTAGACTGGGAATACCCGGGACAACCGGGAGCCGGAAATCTACATTCGCCGGAAGATAAACAGAACTTTACGGCTATACTTAAATTGTTTAGAAAAAAACTGGATTCGCTAGGAAAAGTTGATTCCAAAAATTACTTGTTAACCATCGCAACCGCTGCAAACAAGGAGTATTTAAAACATGTTGAATTAGATAAAATTCATCCTCATTTAGATTTTATAAATATAATGAGCTATGATTACCGGGGTGGTTGGAACAATTCTACCTCGCACCATACCAACTTATACGATTCAGAAACCGATCCTGAAACATATAAAAGAAGTACAAATACCGCTGTAAAAGAACATTTGGCAACCGGTGTTCCTTCAGAAAAGCTTGTTATTGGAGTTGCCTTTTACGGCAGGGGTTGGCACGAAACAGAGAATAAAAACGCAGGCCTGCATCAAAGAGCTTTCGGAAAATCTTTCAGCATAAATTATCGCGAAATAAAAGACAGTTTAAAAGATGGCACATACAGCCGTTTTTGGGACAAATCGGCCCGGGCACCCTATTTATGGCGCAAAGATACCGGCACTTTTATTACCTATGATGATCCCGAATCTATAAGACAAAAAGTAAATTTTATAAAAGAGCACAATCTTGGTGGTATTATGTTTTGGCAATATCACGGAGACGATGGTGAATTATTGGAAACACTTTACACTGAATTTAAAAAACAATAAAAGCTGCTTAGTGACATAAAACCGCTCGATTTTGTACTTTTACCTTCCAAAATTGAAAATATGTCTGTAGCTAAGAAAGAATACAAAAGAGTTACCACCAAGTCTTTGGTAGATATGAAAAAGAATGGCGAAAAAATCGCTATGCTTACCGCATATGATTACTCGATGGCGAAAATTGTAGATGGTGCCGGAATAGATGTAATTCTTGTGGGCGATTCTGCCAGTAATGTAATGGCGGGACACGAAACTACACTTCCTATTACTTTAGACCAAATGATCTATCACGCAACCAGTGTGGTAAGAGCTATAAATAGAGCACTTGTTGTAGTAGACCTTCCCTTTGGAAGTTACCAAAGCGACCCAAAAGAAGCCTTAAGATCGGCGATTAGAATTATGAAAGAAAGCGGTGGTCACGCCGTTAAACTTGAAGGAGGAAAAGAGATTAAAGAATCGCTAAAACGTATTCTACACGCCGGGATACCGGTAATGGGACATTTAGGCTTAACCCCCCAATCTATTTATAAGTTTGGTACTTATACGGTAAGAGCAAAAGAAGAAGCTGAAGCCGAAAAATTAAAATCTGATGCACTATTACTGGAACGCCTTGGCTGTTTTGCCATCGTTTTAGAAAAAGTACCGGCAAAACTGGCAAAAGAAGTAGCAGAAAGTATAAACATTCCTGTAATTGGTATTGGTGCCGGAAATGGCGTAGATGGCCAGGTATTGGTAATACACGACATGCTGGGAATGACCCACGAATTCAATCCAAGATTTTTAAGGAGGTATGCCGATTTACATTCAGAAATGACGAAAGCTTTTGAAGGCTATCGGGATGATGTAAAAAGCAAAAGTTTTCCATCTGATGATGAGCAATATTAATTAAAGAACCAATACCCGGTTGAAGTTTAAAGCTCTTATAACATAATTAGTTTGGAAAAAACAATTTCGAATAAAAACAACCTACAGGTCCTTTTTGAAGACAACCATATTATTGTGGTAAATAAACGCCCCGGTGATATTGTACAAGGCGATAAAACCGGGGACAAACCGCTTAGCGAAGTGGTGAAATTGTATTTAAAGGAAAAATACAATAAACCCGGAAATGTATATTTGGGCGTAGTACATAGGCTTGACAGGCCAACTAGCGGAATTGTTCTATTTGCGAAAACCTCGAAGGCCCTACCCCGGCTCAATAAACTTTTTCAAAAGAAAGAAGCGCAAAAAACATACTGGGCCATTATAAAAAATGCTCCTCCCAAAAAATCAGATACTTTAGTCCATTTTTTAAAGCGAAACCAAAAACAGAACAAATCTTACGCGCATAGTAAAGAAGTACCCGATAGTAAAAAAGCTATTTTGGAATACAGAATAGTAAAGAAACTTGATAATTACTTCCTACTCGAAATAGATTTACATACCGGGAGACATCATCAAATTAGGAGCCAGCTTTCGGCTATTGGCAGCCCCATTAAAGGTGATTTAAAATACGGTTTTAACCGAAGCAATAAAGACGCAAGTATTCATCTACACGCCAGGGAGTTAAAATTTATCCATCCGGTAAAAAAAGAAGAGGTTCATATAATAGCCCCTCCACCCCGGGAAGTGCTTTGGAATAATTGTATAGGCTAAACTGAAATCAAAATTGCTTCTTAAATTTTTTTCAACCTATTTTCAGGCTTTGTTGTCTCAAAAATAATTACCTACCTACCAAAGCTACTTTTTCAGCGATTACATCAGCTACGGGGCGGTTTTGTATTTTACTTTCCAACCACGAAATAATATCCAGGTAAAGAAATGCCCTGCGTTCATAAGGGTGATTTTCATACTCCTTTAGCTTAGCGTGCAATTTTCTAAATTCATCTTTTATTTCCAGAGGAGAGATTTCAGGCAAATTTCTTAGGAAAATTATCATTTGTTTTTGAACCTCGTGCAAATCGTTCATTTTAATCAAAAATTTATAAGTAGATTTCACCAACCTATCTAAATGATAATCCAGGCCTGCTTCATAATGAGCTACCAGGCTTAAAATACGGGCAAAGCACATTAAGTCTTCCCGCATTTCCAAAGATTTATTATTAATAATTTTATTTAGAAATTCTATACATTTTTTATTGTCACCATCCCCAAAATAAAGACAGGCTATCTTGTAGTAAAAAACCATGATGTGATGCTCATCTATACGGTCTTTATATTTTTTTATACGTTTCTGAATTTTTTCTACCAATTTATCGCCATTGGCAAAAGCTCCCTTCATAAACCGTAAATTCAATTTATTGGAATATAGATAAAGAAAGGCCAAAGCTTTAATATTATCATCGTCTGGAATCTTGGCATCTTTCAGCATACCTTCAAGATTTTTAAGCGTCTTTTCGAATAAATTGGTATGATTTAAATAAAACAAAGACTCCAACAAATAATGGTTTCCTTTTAAATAAGAAACGGGGTGAATGGGCACCAGGTGCTTCTGGTCGTTAAAAAGATCTATCCATTTCATAGAATAACGATAGCAAGCCAGGAAATCTTGCGTAATAAAACTAAACCATAAGTGGGCTTTATAAAGCCATAATTTCTCCCTAAAACCTATGTTTTTTATTTTGTACTCGGGAAGATTCTGGTAAAAGTAGTTCCTAATACTATCTGCTTCTTCCTGGGTTCTGGCATACCCCATCTTTAAGAAAATGGCATATAACTGTAAAGATAAATTAGAAAGCTTACTGGATATTAAATTAAGCTCACTCAAACTCTCGGTTTGTTGAATTAAGCTTTCCGCCCTGTTTTCTATACTTCGAGTAATATATTGGGATTCGATAATTTTCTCTAACTCCAGGATTTCATAGGCCAGGTTTTTTTCTTCATACTCCAGTGCCTGGGTTTTTATTTTATCCAATAACTTCAGGCTTTGCTTATAAAGCCCTTTTCTATATAAGATATAGGCAAAATCAAACTGCTCCCTAATTTGAACCGGAATACTTTGGTGAGCCGGGTTCAATCGTAAACTAATAAGTATTTGCTTATATAAATGAGCTTTTACATTTGAGAGTTGTTGCTTACTAATCTTAGTTTTTAGAAGAATCTCTTTCTCGTTATATTTCTTCAATTTGGTCATCACCTTAAATAAATTCAAAAATTTACTATCGGTATTCACCCCAATTCTTCCAACATACAACGAAAACTGTCGCTTTTCCGACGGTGAAAGCGACTTAATTAAAGAAAATAAGTTATCGGTTAAATCATTAGTCATTGTAACAAAATCGTTTATAAAACACTGATTATCAGTATTATTACATTCTATTTTTTAAGTTAATTATCGTAATACCCTTATGGGCTAAAGCCTGAAGTGTTTAGTTAAGCAATACTTTAGTTAAAGATAAAGTAAAATAAATCTCTTATGAGCACAGAAAAGGTAGAAATTTTTGACACGACGTTACGAGACGGAGAGCAGGTTCCAGGTTGTAAATTAAACACAGCCCAAAAGCTAAAAATTGCCGCACGTCTCGATGAGCTGGGAGTAGATGTGATTGAGGCAGGTTTCCCTGTTTCCAGTCCCGGCGATTTTCAATCTGTTAATGAAATCTCTAAACTGGCAAAGAATGCCTCCGTTTGTGGGCTCACCCGTGCTGTAAAAAAAGATATAGAAGTTGCTGCAGAAGCTTTAAAACATGCTAAAAGACCACGTATACATACTGGAATTGGCACATCAGACTCACATATTAAGTTTAAATTCAACTCTACAAGAGAGGAAATTATTACTCGTGGTGCAGCTGCCGTAAAGCACGCTAAAAACTTTGTAGACGATGTAGAGTTTTATGCCGAAGATGCCGGAAGAACAGATAACGAGTTTCTTGCTCGCGTTTGTACAGAAATGATTAAAGCCGGTGCCACTGTATTAAATATTCCCGACACCACAGGCTACTGCCTTCCAGAAGAGTATGGAAGAAAAATAAAATATCTAAAAGACAATGTAAAGGATATTGATAAAGTCATTATTTCATGTCATTGTCATAACGATTTAGGTCTTGCCACAGCTAATGCAATTGCAGGGGTTATGAATGGTGCCCGCCAAATAGAATGTACCATTAATGGTATTGGTGAGCGTGCAGGTAATACAGCTTTAGAGGAGGTCGTCATGATCTTAAGGCAACACCCAACTTTGAATTTAAATACCTTAATAGATCCAAAATTCCTTTTTGATACCAGTTGTATGGTTTCACAGGAAATGGGAATGATGGTTCAACCTAACAAAGCTATTGTGGGTGCCAATGCATTTGCACACAGCTCGGGAATACATCAGGACGGTGTGATTAAAAATCGTGAGACTTACGAAATTATTGATCCTGCAGAAGTTGGGGTAACCGAGTCGGCTATCGTTTTAACCGCAAGAAGTGGACGAGCAGCTTTAGCTTACAAGGCGAAAAAAATGGGCTACGAGTTAACCAAACTTCAATTAGATGAAGTTTACACCGAATTCCTGAATTTTGCCGATGCCAGAAGATGTGTAGAGGATAATGATATTCACGAAATCATGGAAATTTCAAAAAGAAAAATAAGGGCAATAGCCTAATAAAACAGTTGTAAAACTTCAGAATAGCAGTATGCTACTTCCAGAGACAAGCCTCGGGATATTAAGTAAAACATAAAACTCTTATGCATTCCTTATAGGGAATTGAATTTATAAAAAACAAATGAAAAAAACTTTATTCGATAAAATTTGGGATTCCCATGTGGTAGAATCTATACCCGATGGGCCGGATATTTTATATATCGATAAGCACCTAATTCACGAAGTTACAAGCCCACAAGCTTTTAACGAACTTAAAGAGCGGGATATTTCTGTTTTTAGACCGAACCAAATTGTCGCTACGGCCGATCATAATACCCCAACTGAAAACCAGCATTTACCGGTTAAAGATTTATTATCCAGAAAGCAATTAAAAGAATTAACCCAAAATTGCGAGGATAATAATATTACGTTATACGGTCTTGGGCATCCCTATAATGGTATTGTTCATGTTATGGCCCCGGAACTTGGAATTACCCAACCGGGCATGACCATGGTTTGTGGAGATAGCCATACCTCTACCCACGGCGCCTTTGGCACTATAGCCTTTGGAATTGGAACCAGCCAGGTATCACAGGTTTTTGCCAGCCAGTGTTTATTGGTTGAAAAACCTAAAAAACTTAGGGTAAATGTAAACGGTAAACTGAAAAAAGGGGTTTTACCAAAAGATGTGATCCTCTATATAATTAGCAAACTGGGTACAAATTCTGGCACCGGCTATTTTTGTGAGTATGCCGGGAATGTTTTTGAAGAAATGTCTATGGAAGGCCGTATGACGGTTTGCAACATGAGCATTGAAATGGGCGCTCGTGGTGGTCTTATTGCTCCTGATGAAACTACTTTTGAATATGTAAAAGATAAAGAATTCGCCCCAAAAGGTGAAGAGTTTGAAGCTATGAAAGCTTATTGGGAGACACTGAAAACCGACGAAGATGCAGCGTTTGACCAGGAATATTCTTTTGATGCCGAAGATATTGAACCCATGATCACCTACGGAACAAATCCGGGGATGGGTATTAAAATTACCGGATCTATCCCAATGGAAGGTGGTAAAAGCGATGCCAAAGCCCTGGCTTATATGGGCTTTAAGCCTGGAGAAACTTTACTTGAAAAACCTATTAACTGGATTTTTATTGGAAGTTGTACCAATTCGAGGATTGAAGATTTTAGAGAAGCAGCAGCCTATATAAAAGGCAAGCAAAAGGCCGAAAATGTAAACGCATTAATTGTACCCGGTTCCCGCCAGGTGGCGGCCCAAATTGAAGCTGAAGGCCTACGCGAAGTATTTGAAAACGCCGGTTTCACCTTAAGACAACCGGGGTGTTCAGCCTGCCTGGCCATGAACGATGATAAAATACCGGCCGGAGAATACTGTGTCTCTACCAGTAATAGAAATTTTGAAGGAAGACAGGGACAGGGTTCCAGAACTATATTAGCAAGTCCGTTAACAGCTGCTGCAACTGCAGTTTCAGGAAAATTAACCGACTTCACAAAAAATTTAAATTAATTAAATGGAAAAGTTTATCACATTAACCGATACGGCGGTTCCTTTAGAAATAGAAAACGTAGATACCGACCAGATAATCCCTGCCAGGTTTCTTAAAGCCACCGATAAATCTGGTTTTGGAAAAAACCTGTTTCGTGACTGGCGTTTTGATAAAAACGATGAGCCAAATCCCGAGTTTGCTTTAAACAAACCAGAATATAAAGGTGCCATCCTGGTTGCGGGAGATAATTTTGGTTGTGGATCCAGCCGTGAGCATGCCGCCTGGGCCATAAAAGCATACGGATTTAAAGTAGTTGTTTCCAGTTATTTTGCCGATATTTTTAAAGGAAATGCCTTGAATAATGGCCTGCTTCCGGTACAGGTAAGCCCTGAATTTTTAGAAATTCTTTTTACTGAAATAACCAAAGACCCTTCGGTAGAAATTAAGGTAGACCTGGAAGCGCAGAAAATTGAAATTCCAAAGAAAAATATATCAGAAAGCTTTGACATTGATACCTATAAAAAAACCTGTTTAATCAATGGGTTTGATGATATAGATTTTCTGGTAAGCAAATTAGACGCCATAAAAGAATTTGAAAATAAGAAAGCGCAAAAATTACAAACGACTAAATCCTTGTAAGTTGGAATTGTTTTCGTCAAGCTGAACTTATTTCAGCTTCTAACGTGACAAAACAACTAAAAAGAACTTAGATCCTGAAATAAATTCAGGATAACGCAATCAAAAGCTTTCTGAAAATATTAAAAATAACCACACATATTACAAAAAAAATGAAATTAAAAATAGCAGTTTTACCCGGAGACGGTATAGGTCCCGAAATCACACAGCAATCGGTTAAAGTTTTAAAAGCTGTAGCAGATCGTTTTGATCACCAATTTGAATTTGAAGATGCCCTGGTAGGTGCAACAGCAATAGATTTGCTGGATAACCCGTTGCCTGAAGCTACCCTTGATTTGTGTAAGAAATCTGATGCTGTGTTATTTGGGGCTATTGGCCATCCAAAATACGACAATAACCCCGATGCAAAGGTAAGACCGGAGCAAGGGCTACTAAAACTAAGAAAAGGACTGGGGCTTTATGCCAATATTAGACCGGTTAAGGCCTACGATAAACTAGTTGAACAATCTCCATTAAAAGCCGATCGTATTGCCGGTGCCAATATGGTTATTTACCGGGAGCTTACCGGTGGCATCTACTTTGGCGATAAATTTACTGCCGAAGATGGGCAAAGCGCTACAGATGTTTGTTCCTATTCAGTAGAAGAAATCTCTAGAATGGCACACCTGGCTTTTAAAGCTGCTCAACAACGCTCTAAGAAACTAACGCTTGTAGACAAAGCCAATGTATTGGAAACCTCGAGGCTATGGCGAAAAACAGTAACTAAAATTGGCGAAGAGTATCCCGATGTGAGCCTGGATTTTCTTTTTATAGACAATGCCGCGATGCAAATGATTTTAAATCCAACTCAGTTTGACGTGATTTTAACCGAAAATATGTTTGGCGATATTTTATCAGATGAAGCTAGTGTAATTGGTGGAAGTATTGGTTTACTGGCCTCGGCATCTGTAGGTAAAGAGAATGCAATGTTTGAACCTATTCACGGTTCCTATCCGCAAGCAACAGGTAAAGGAATTGCTAACCCTGTGGCTTCTATTTTATCGGCAGCCTTATTACTGGAACATTTTGGGTTAATTGAAGAAGCTGAAGCCGTTAGAAAAGCTGTAGAACTAAGTATTAAATTGAATGTTTGCACAATAGACATTAATAAAGATAACCATTACACCACCGAAAAAGTGGGCGATTTCCTGGAAGGGCTTATTAGTGAAATTGATAATATTAATATCAATAACGAAAACCTAAATCTGGGACAAATGACCATCATTTAAGATTTTTTTTCTTCATTCATTTATGTTTTGAACCCTTCGCATTTCGTGTGGTTTTGCGGAGGGTTTTTTAGTGAAGCTAATTTTTTCGAGGATTAAAATCCTCTATAAATCTTAGATGAATAAACCCCGATGAAAATCGGGGTTTTATATTTATTTTTTATGCATTAAAACTCGGAAGGTTTACAACTCTTTAGCCTCCTATACCTCGTCCTTCTTTTTCTTAATCTCTTCTAAAGCCAAATTATCCTTACTTCCCAAATGCGAATGTTTCTTACCTTCAGCAGCCTTATAGGTTCCATCCTGAACCTCCCCGCCAATTACCTGGTAAGCTTCTCTAAAAGATTTTCCCTGCATCACCAGGTCATTAATACTATCTACCGTAAACAGGTACTTATATTTTTCATCTTGCAAATCAATATCTTTCACCTTAACTAGCCCGATAGAATGAATAAAAATATCCAGCACCTCTTTAATATTTTCAACAGCATATATACTGTTTTCCTTAATTAACTGGTAATCTCTATGGTAACCACTGGGAAGGTTGTTTGTTATTAAAATCATTTCATTGGCGATACTTTGTAGCTTATTACATTTCCCACGAATAAGTTCAAAAACATCGGGATTCTTCTTATGAGGCATAATACTGGAGCCTGTGGTAAGCTCATCTGGAAAAGTGATAAAATCAAAATTCTGACTCATATACAGGCAAATATCCATCGCAAAACGAGCTAAGGTATTAGCGACCGATGAAATATTAGCAGTTACCGTTCGTTCGCATTTTCCGCGACCCAATTGTGCGGCCACTACATTATATTTTAAGGTTGAAAAGCCCAATTCTTTGGTGGTAAAATCACGATCTATAGGGAAGGAAGAACCATAACCGGCTGCAGATCCCAAAGGGTTTTGATCTACAACCTTTAAACCGGCTTCCATTAAATAAAGATCGTCTATAAGCAGCTCGGCATAAGCTGAAAACCATAAACCAAAACTTGAGGGCATGGCCACCTGCAAATGTGTATATCCGGGTAACAATTTTTCCTGATGTGCATCTGCAAGGCCTAAAAGAACATCTATCAATTGCTTTGTTTTAGCTGAAATCTCCAACAGGTTTTCTTTAAAGTATAACTGCATAGCTACCAAAACCTGATCATTTCTAGAACGGGCGGTATGAATTTTCTTCCCGGTATCTCCCAGTACTTTTGTAAGTTCGAACTCGATTTTAGAATGTACATCTTCAAAATCTTCTTCAATCTGAAAAGTTCCATTTTCAAATTGCTGTTGAAGTTTATCTAATTCTACTTCTATAGCCGCCACTTCTTCTGAAGTTAAAATTCCTACTTTGCCCAACATTTTGGCATGTGCCTTTGAAGCTAGCAAATCGTATTCAACAAGGTGCATATCCAGCTCGCGGTCATTTCCCACCGTAAACTTTTCAATTTTTTTATCTATTGATATTCCTTTATCCCAGAGTTTCATAGAATTTATTTTAAGTTAAAATTAATTATAAACGTCATTCTGAATTTATTTCAGAATCTAAGTTGTTATATACCCGGAACGTATTAGAAGCTAAAACAAGTTCAGCTTGACGTAAATTTTTCTATCAGTCTACTTATAGTCTTTATATTCTCAACGCTTTTTCCAGTAACGTAATATACTTTTCAATCCCTTCTTCTATTTCCTTAACATAAATAAATTCATCGGCTGAATGTGACCTGGTAGAATCACCCGGCCCCAATTTTAAAGACGGGCAACTTAACATAGCCTGGTCTGAAAGGGTGGGCGAACCGTAAGTTTCCATTCCTAAAGCTATCCCGGCTTTTACCAATTCGTGATTTCCAGGAATAGATGATGAATTTAACCTAAGCGAACGCGCCTTAATCTCATCTACAGGAGCCTGCTTTTGCAAAATCTCCTCTATTTCAGCATTAGAATAAGCGTCATTTACCCGAACATCAATCACTAAATCTACGTGACCCGGCACCACATTATGTTGGCTCCCGGCATTGATTTGGGCTACGGTGAGCTTCACTTCTCCCAATGCTTCAGATGCTTTTGGAAACTTAAATGCCTCAAACCATTTTAAAACATCTGCGGTTTTATAAATAGAATTATCATCGTTAGGATGTGCCGCGTGAGATGGGGTTCCTTTTACTTTAGCATCAAAAACAACAAGGCCTTTTTCAGCAATGGCCAGTTTCATTAAGGTAGGCTCCCCAACAATAGCTACATCAATTTTCGGCATTTTTGGTAATAAATTGGCAATACCATTTTTACCATTTATTTCTTCCTCCCCTGTTCCTGCAAAAACCAAATTATAATCCAGATCTTTAGCTTCATAAAACCAGGTAAATGTTGCAAGTAAGGATACAAGACAACCACCGGCATCATTACTTCCCAATCCATATAGCTTACCATCTTCAATGCTAGCCTTAAATGGATCTCTGGTATAAGCAGAATTTGGTTTTACCGTATCGTGATGCGAATTAAGTAACAGGTTAGGTTTAGCTGAATCGAAATATTTATTGGTTGCCCAAACATTGTTTAAATCTCTCGTGAAAGGTATCCCTTTCCCCTTAAACCAGGCTTCCAGCAATTCAGCGGTTTTATCTTCTTCTTTTGAGAAAGATTGTGTTTCAATAAGGTTTTGCAACAAGCCCAGGGCTTCTTTTTGTAGTTCTTCAAGCTTCATTACTTACTTATTTTAGTATACGTAGATTCCTTTTTTAGCAACTGAAAATCACCCAAAAATATTTGCTTAACACCATGATCTAATGCCTGAAAACAGTTATGCAATTTTGGTAACATGCCATCACTTATTATTTTTTCCGATAACAACTCCTCATATTTTTCGCGATTAATTTCCCCAATTACAGAATCATCGTTTTTCGCGTCGGCTAAAACGCCTTTTTTCTCAAAACAGAAATAGAGTTCGGTTTCATAAATTGAACTCATTGCCTGGGTAATCTCAGCGGCAACAGAATCTCCATTGGTATTCAACAACAATCCTTCTTTAGTACAGGAAATGGCCGAAAAAACAGGTGTGATATTTTGCGCTAAAATGGAGTCTATAAAATTAGCGTTTACCTTTTTTACATCACCTACAAATCCAAAATCAACCTCCTTAACGGGACGTTTTTCAGAAATAATACTCAATCCGTCTGCTCCGCAAAGTCCTATAGCGTTATTTTGAAGCCCCTGTAATTTAGCAACAATATCTTTGTTGATAAGACCTCCATAGACCATAGTAATTACTTTAATAGAATTGGCATCGGTAATTCTTCTTCCTTCAAACATTTGGGTTTTATAACCTAGTTTACCCGCCATCTCAGTGGCCAGGTTTCCACCGCCATGCACAAGGATTTTTGGACCTTCTAAAGCAACAAAATCCTTTAGAAACTCAGTGAATTTCGCTTCATTTTCAATAAGTTTACCGCCAATCTTTACTACTTTTAGAACCTTTTTTTTCATACTTTGTTAATATTGTAGAATCGAGTACTTCTTAAACCAGGCATGCGTTATACATTTTTTCCTAAATCTTTTACTTTTTCTTCTAAAATCCTTTTTAAGACGGCTTGTGCTGCAAAGGTCCTATTTCCGGCCTGTTGAATCACTACCGAATTTTCTGAATCCAACACCTCATCGGCAATGACCATGTTTCTTCTTACCGGTAGGCAATGCATTACCCTTGCGTCATTGGTTAATTTTAATTTTTCGGCAGAAAAAGTCCAGTTTCGATCTTCATTTAACTTTTCTCCATAATTATCATAACTGCTCCAATTCTTAACATACACAAAATCGGCATCTTTTAATGCTTCGTCCTGGTTGTGGATAACAGGGACGTTTTTAGTGATTGCAGGATTAAGATCATAACCTTCGGGATTAGTGATTACAAATTCGGCGTCCAGTTTTTGAGCAACTTCAGCAAAAGAATTTGGTACACTCTGGGGCAAAGCCTTTGGGTGCGGTGCCCAACTAAGTACAATTTTTGGTTTATCTTTTTTGTTTAATTCTGAAATAGTAATCGCATCGGCAAGTGCCTGAAGTGGGTGACCTGTAGCGCTTTCCAGATTTACAACGGGTACTGAAGCATATTTTTTAAAACTGTTTAAAACGACCTCAGCTTCGTCTTTTTCTCTGTCTTTTAAATCTGGAAACGCCCTTACTGCAATAATATCGCAATACTGAGATAATACTGCGGCAGCTTCTTTAATATGTTCTGCTTTATCGGTATCCATAACCGCTCCATCTTCAAACTCAAGCTTCCAGCTATCGCTCCCTGCATTCATTACCATAACATCCATTCCCAGTAACTTCCCTGCCTTTTCAGTACTTAAACGCGTACGCAAACTAGGGTTAAAGAATAACATCCCCAGGGTTTTTCCTTTCCCTATTTCTAAAGCAGAGGTAGCTTTTTTAAGCTCCAGGGCTTCGGTAACTAAGCCTTGTAAATCTTGTATATCTGATAATTCTGTATAATTCTTCATGGTATTTTCTTTCTTTTGAAACAATCTTAAAACTTTGAAAAACTAAGTTATTAAAAGCTGAATCAAATTCAGCTTGACGACTTTTAAAGAATGCTTCTTTTACTATTGAAATTAATTTAAACCTATACTTTTTTAAAACTTCAAAATCGTTTAGTCTAAAGCAATCTTCAAAGCTTTAAAAAACGTATCAAAATGTTGTTTTTGAAGGTTTAATGGTGGTAAAATTCGCAGTAGATTTTTATTAGCAGCAGCAGCACCGGTAAAAATTTGATGTTTATACAACAAGTCTTTTCTTAACTGGGCGATGGGAAAATCGAATTCCAGACCAATCATTAAACCACGTCCTTTTACTTTTTTTATTTGAGATATTTCTGAGGCTTTTTCCTCAACATATTTAAATAGCTTGCCAGCATTTTCTACCAGATTGTCCTTTTCAATAATTTCCAGAACCGAAATTCCGGCGGCACAAGCCAGGTGATTTCCACCAAAAGTAGTTCCCAGCATCCCGGTTTTTGCTTCAATAGCCTTATCAATCAAAACTCCACCAATAGGAAAACCATTCCCCATACCTTTGGCTATAGATATTATATCGGGGCGAATTCCATGTTTTTGATAGGCAAAAAAGTCTCCCGTCCTTCCATAACCAGACTGCACTTCGTCTGCAATGATGGCTGATTGATACTGCTTAGATAATTCAGCTATCTTTTTATAAAACGCCGAGCTAGCTTCATCCAGGCCTCCCACTCCCTGTATCACTTCAAAAATTACCGCGGCAACATCTCCTTTTTTCAATTCTTCCTCAAGTGTTTCGGTATCTTCAAGAGCAAGCTTTGTAGCCTTGTGATTTTGGTTAAAAGGTGCTTTAATATTATCATTATCGGTTACTGCAACCACACCGGAAGTTCTTCCGTGGAAAGCGTTATCAAAGTAAATAACCCGATCTTTACCTGTATAAAAAGAAGCTACTTTTAATGCATTTTCATTGGCTTCGGCCCCAGAATTACATAAAAATAAATTGTAGTCTTTTATTCCTGAAACTTTCTCTAACTTATTAGCAAGTTCTTGTTGTAAAGGGTTTTTAATCGAGTTTGAGTAAAATCCAAGTTGAGCTACTTGATTGGTAACAGAGTTTACATAAGCCGGGTGGGAATGCCCAATAGAAATTACCGCATGACCTCCATAAAGATCTAAATATTTGTTTCCTTCTTTATCAAAAACATAAGCGCCCTTTCCTTTCACCGGAGTGATATCATAAAGCGGATAAACATCAAATAATTGCATAGTTAATTGGTTGTAATTGTGTTTATTTTTTTAAATGAGGATTGAATTCCTTTAATTAAAGAAGAACTCAAGCCATTATGTTCCATTTCGTTTAAGCCTTCTATTGTGCAGCCCCGTGGTGTGGTTACTTTATCAATTTCCTCTTCGGGATGTTTACCAGATTCTATAAGCAAGCTGGAAGCTCCCAAACAGGTTTGCATCGCTAATTGTTGTGCATCTTTAGCATCAAAGCCCAATTGCACGGCCCCTTGCGTGGTGGCACGTATTAACCGCATCCAAAATGCAATTCCACTGGCACAAATTACCGTAGCTGCCTGCATTTTGTTTTCTGGGATAATGATACTGCTACCCAATCGATTAAATATTGCTTCTGCAATAGCGATACGTTTCTCTCCCTTTTTGTTGCTACAAAGGCAGGTCATGGATTTTCCAACAGCAATAGCCGTATTGGGCATAGCCCTTACAATAAATTGCTCCTCCCCCACTATGGCTTCCATTGCAGGAATTTTAAACCCTGTTACGGTAGAAATAAGTACGTGCTTATCGGAAAGATCGTCCTTAATCTCTTCCAGAATCCCACCCATTTGTGTAGGTTGTACGGCAAAGATTAAAATATCTGAATTTTGAACTGCTTCCCTGTTATTAGCTGTTACCTTTAGCTTCGCATATTCTTCATAATCCTGAATATCTTCTGCTTTTCTTTTGGTTAAATACAAACTAGTGAAGGCATTGCTCACAATAAGGCCTTTCGCGATAGAAAGTCCTAAATTACCGGCTCCTATAATGGCTATTTTCATAATTCTTGGTTTTAGTTGGCTGGGCTTGTTATAAATTCACTACTATTCTTTTTTAATAGTTTTTATTAGTTAATGGTATTATGATTCGGACTTTTACCCGGAGGCAATATTTTGTTAAAAATAATTGGCCTTTAGTTTTAGTCCTAAGCTTTCTTCAAATCCAAACATCAAATTCATATTCTCAACTGCCTGTCCTGAAGCTCCTTTCAACAAATTATCAATAATACTGGTAATCAAAATCTTATCACCAAATTTCTGTAATTTCAATAAACATTTATTGGTATTTACTACTTGTTTTAGATGCAATGCCTCCTCAACCAAAAATGTAAACGCCGAATCTTTATAAGCTTCGGTGAAAATAGCTTTGGCTTCTTCTAAACTTCCATCAAACTTTGTATAAGCCGTGACGTGGATTCCTCTTGAGAAATTTCCCCTATTTGGAATAAAATTCAATTCTGGTAACTTATTGTCCTGAAGTTTTTTTAAACTCTGCCCTATCTCGTTCAAGTGCTGATGTTCAAAAGCTTTGTAACTGGAAAAATTATTATCCCTCCAGGTGAAATGTGTAGTGGCAGAAAGGGAGGTTCCTGCCCCGGTTGCCCCGGTAACCGCGTTAATATGAACATCGTTTTGTAGCAACCCCGCTTTTGCCAGCGGTAATATAGCTAAGCTAATAGCTGTGGCAAAGCAACCGGGATTGGCTATAAAGTTGGCTTTTTTAATCTTCTTCTTATTGAATTCAGGCAAACCGTAAACAAACTCGTGCTCACCATCCATCCTATAATCGGTACTTAAATCTATGATTTTGGTATTTGCCGAAAACTGGTTTTCAGCAAGAAATTTCACTGAATTTCCATGTCCCAAACATAAAAAAACCACATCTGTATTTTTATTGATCTCACCGCTAAATTCCAAATCGGTTTCCCCCAGTAAATCCTGATGTATTCCAGCAACCGGTTTTCCCGGTTGCGAAGTGCTATAAACAAAATCCAGTTCCACCTCCGGATGATATATTAAAATCCTGATAAGTTCTCCTGCCGTATATCCGGCACCACCTATTATTCCTGCTTTTATCATTATTCTCCTTTTACATGTTGATAAACCTTACCGGCATTAGATAAAATTTTTATAAAGCCTTTAGCATCATTTGCCGTCCAGGCCTTATTTTCCTCTCCATAATTTCCAAAGCTTGAATTCATTAAATCGTTTTTAGATTTAATTCCATCAAGTGTAAATCTATACGGATGTAGGCTTACAAAAACTTCCCCGCTAACCTGTTTCTGTGAACTTTCTAAAAAAGCTTCTAAATCTCTCATTACAGGGTCTAAATATTGGCCTTCGTGCAAATGTGTTCCGTACCAATTGGCTAAATAATCTTTATGTTGCAACTGCCATTTGCTAAGGCAATGTTTTTCAAGCAAATGATGTGCTTTAATGGTAATTTGGGCGGCAGCAGCCTCAAAACCAACCCTTCCTTTAATTCCAATAATAGTATCCCCAACATGGATATCTCTTCCTATGGCATATTTTGAAGCTATATTTTCAAGAATTTCAATATTTTTTTCTGGTGAATTCTCTTCTCCATTTATTGCTGAGAGTTCACCCTTTGCAAAACTCAAACTAATTTGTTTGGACGCTTTTTCCTGAAGTTGTGAAGGGTAAGCCAACTCAGGTAAAGGTTTTTCTGAAGTTAAAGTCTCTTCTCCTCCTACACTGGTTCCCCAAAGACCTTTATTAACCGAATATTTTGATTTCTCCCAGCTCATATCCACTCCATTTTCCTGTAAATAGGCAATCTCTTCCTGGCGACTTAGTTGTTTATCCCTAATAGGTGTAATAATTTCAATTTCGGGAGCTATAATTTGGAAAATCATATCAAACCTCACCTGGTCATTTCCAGCTCCTGTACTACCGTGTGCTATATATTTTGCATCAATACTTTTGGCATAATTTACAATTTCTATAGCCTGTACAATCCTTTCGGCACTTACCGAAAGTGGGTACGTATTGTTTTTTAAAACATTTCCAAAAATCAGGTACTTTACCACTTTCTGATAGAATGAGGAAACAGCATCTATATTCTTATAGGTTTTTGCCCCTATTTTTTGCGCATTTTCCCCAATTTTCTTAACTTCTTCTTCTGAAAAACCTCCGGTATTCACACTCACCGCATGAACCTCAAAATTTTCTTCTTTAGACAAATATTTTGCGCAATAAGAAGTGTCTAAGCCTCCACTATATGCAATAACTACTTTCTTCATTTTTATTTAATTTTTTAAAACGCCAAACTGAAATGGTTTCAGGATCTAACTAATTTAGAAGATGACTTCTCGACTCCGCTCGAAGTGACACGTTCAGGTTGACGATAAGTTTAATTTTAATTCTCGTTTTTCTCCTTTTTATAAAACAAGGTTTGTTTAATATTTTTCAGCCTTTTAAAGGCTTTCTTATTTAAGCTTTCTTTTTTCTGATTTTTTTGGAGCTCTTTTTTTCTTTCAGGATCGTACATCATTCCTGTACAAAGACACATATTTCGCTCTGTTCTGGTAAGGATATCGTAATTTTTACAGGTTTGACAACCTTTCCAAAACGAATCATCGTCGGTTAATTCAGAAAAAGTTACGGGCTGGTACCCCAGTTCATAATTTATTTTCATCACGGCCAGACCGGTAGTAATCCCGAAGATCTTTGCATTGGGATACAACTTTCTCGAATGGTCAAAGACCACTTCTTTTATTCTTTTGGCCAGTCCCTGGTTCCTAAAATTAGGGTGTACAATAAGGCCCGAGTTTGCCACATACCTGTCGTGACTCCAGGTTTCAATATAGCAGAAACCGGCAAATTCTTCACCTTCTAAGGCAATAACCGCGTTTCCCTTTTCCATTTTCCCAATGATATATTCAGGGGTTCTACGGGCAATACCTGTACCTCTAACTTTGGCAGATTCTTCTATAGTTGTACAAATAATCTCAGCATATTGAGCATGAGATTTATTAGCAATGATTATCTTCATTTGCTAAGAAATTAGTGAGAAAATAAATTTAATTTGGTCTTTTTGAGAGGGGAACCGGACTCACCTAAGTTCCATATAAATTATACACGCACAAACGTGCGACGCGGGAAGCGGCGGCGAATAACTATATTTTCAGAAGCAATTCTGAAATTAAATTTGGATAGTATGTTTTGTAAATCTTTCAAGGTATAGTTAAAGTCAAATAATATTAAAAAAAGGAAATAACCGTATTCTTCCTAGCAGCGGCGGCGCGGGAAGAAGCGATAAACGGGAAATATTATTTTCTTTATTGAAAGCATAACGCAAATGTACATAATTATTTTAACCAACAAAATATTTATACTAAATACTGAAACAAATTAGGCTTGTCATTAAGATATTCCCCATAAAAATTATTCGCTTTCATTCTATCAAGCAAAGGTTGAAAATCTGCCGGGTCATTGAGTTCTATCCCAACAACCGCAGGAGCATTCTCCCTATGATGCTTTTTTGTGTATTCAAAATGGGTGATGTCATCATTAGGTCCCAACACCTTGTCTAAAAAATCTTTTAAAGCGCCTGCCCTTTGCGGGAAACTTATTACAAAATAATGCTTTAAACCGGCATACAATAAAGCACGTTCTTTAATTTCTGCTGTTCTGGTTATATCATTATTGCTACCACTAACAATACACACCACATTTTTACCTTTAATTTCTTCGGCAAATAAATCTAGTGCACTTATGGCCATTGCTCCGGCGGGTTCCACTACAATAGCATCCTGGTTATATAAATCGAGGATAGTTTGGCAAATCTTGCCTTCCGGAACCGTGATCATTTTATCCAGGTTCTCTTTACAAATTTCGAAATTACGGCTACCAACTTTTTGTACTGCGGCTCCATCTACAAAACGTTCTATAGACTCCAGTTCTACTAATTTCCCTTCTTTTAAAGAGGTTGTCATAGATGCTGCTCCCTGGGGTTCCACACCTATAATTTTAGTACTGGGGGAAATCTCTTTAAACATAGAAGAAAGCCCGGCCAATAAACCACCTCCACCCAGTGGGGCGAAAACATAATCTATAGGTTCATTTGCCTGTTCTAATATTTCGAGACCAATAGTAGCCTGTCCTTCAATAACCTTTTCATCATCAAAAGGATGAATAAATACAAGACCAAATTTCTCGGCATGTTTCATAGAGCTCTTAAAAGAGTCATCAAAAGTATCGCCTTTAAGTACTACTTCTACCCAATCTCCTCCAAACATCTTAGTTTGATCTACTTTTTGTTTGGGTGTAGTAATTGGCATATAAATCACGCCCTTTGCCTGCAACTTATTGCAGGCAAAAGCAACACCTTGCGCGTGATTTCCTGCGCTGGCACAAATAACCCCTTTATCCAACTGCTGCTTTGGCAAGCTTGAAATCTTATTATAAGCTCCGCGTATTTTATAGGAACGAACTTGTTGCAAGTCTTCTCTCTTCAACATTACATTTGCCGAAAACTTCTTGCTATACGTAAAAGATGGTGTTAAAGGTGTCTTTACAACCACTTTAGAGATACGCTCTACCGCTTCTTTTACAGCTTTTAATTGAGGTTTGTATATTTTTTTATCTGCCAGCAAAATATCCATATTTATTCGTGTATTCTTTTCATTGCGGTCATTGCTTTTCGCAATCTTCCACCTACTTTTTCTACCGGATGTTGTCTAATGCCATCATTAACAGCAATAAGCTCCTGGTTATCTACCCCGGTATATTCGGTCCCAAAAGAATGGCCAATCACCTCTTTTGGTAAGGCATTTACATAATCTTTAATAAGCGGTTTTGCCGAATGGTCAAATAAATAACAACCGTATTCTGCCGTATCGGAAATGATCCTATTCATTTCAAATAATTTCTTTCTGGCTATAGTGTTGGCAATTAGTGGAGTTTCATGCAAAGATTCGTAATAAGCAGAATCTGCAATAATACCGGCTTCAACCATAGTTTCAAAAGCTAATTCTACTCCAGATTTTACAAAGGCTACCAATAGCACCCCTTTATCAAAATATTCCTGCTCCTTTATTTCTTCTGAAGTGGCTTCAGATTTTTCAAAAGCAGTTTCACCGGTTGCTGCTCGCCACTCCAGTAATTCCTTATCATTATTCCCCCAATCTTCCATCATTCTACTGCTAAAAGCTCCAGAGATAATATCGTCCATATGTTTTTGAAAAAGCGGACGCATTAATTTCTTCAGTTCTTCTGAAATTTCATTAGCCTTAATCTTAGCAGGATTTGAAAGCCTATCCATCATATTGGTAATACCACCGTGCTTTAAGGCTTCGGTAATAGTTTCCCATCCATATTGAATAAGTTTTGAAGCATAGGAAGGCTCTACACCTTCAGCTACCATTTTATCATAACTTAAGATAGAACCTGTTTGCAGCAATCCGCATAAAATGGTTTGCTCTCCCATTAAATCAGATTTTACCTCGGCAACAAACGAAGATTCTAAAACCCCGGCACGGTCTCCACCGGTAGCCACAGCATAAGCTTTAGCCCATTCGAAACCAATTCCCTGCGGATCGTTTTCAGGATGTACCGCTATTAAAGTAGGAACACCAAAACCTCTTTTATATTCTTCCCTCACTTCACTTCCCGGGCATTTAGGGGCTACCATAATTACGGTAATATCTTCCCTAATTTTCATTCCCTCTTCCACGATATTAAATCCGTGGGAATAAGAAAGTACCGCATTTTTTTTGATATGTGGCTGAATAGCCTTTATAACTGAAGTATGTTGCTTATCTGGTGTTAGGTTAATTACCAAATCGGCTTTAGGAATTAATTCTTCATAAGTTCCTACCTCAAAATTATTCTCTGAAGCATTTTTAAAAGACTGGCGTTTCTCCTTAATGGCACCTTCGCGCAGGGCATAGGAAATATCCAGGCCGCTATCGCGCATATTTAAACCCTGGTTAAGGCCTTGTGCGCCACAGCCAACTATTACTATTTTTTTTCCTTTTAAAGCAGCCACTCCATCGCTGAATTCATCGCTATTCATAAACCTACAGGTTCCCAGCTGGGCTAATTGTTCACGTAAAGAAAGACTGTTAAAATAATTCGTCATCACTTTTATTTAATTGGTTGTATCAAATTGTTCTAAAATATTCGAAATCTGCATTTCATTTTTGGTTACCGCAATAGTACCCGAACGTACAAACTGCATCAAACCATAAGGCTTTAATTTTTCATAAAGATTATCGGTTTCGTGACGTTTTCCGGTTTTTTCAATCACAAAAAACTTTGGGGTAACCGTTACAATTCTTGCGTTAGATTCTTTTATAAAATCCTGTATATTAAGATCTTCCACAAATTCTGCCGAATTTATCTTATAAAGCGCAGTCTCCTGGTAAATCATTTCCTTATCGGTATGATAAAAAGCTTTAATTACTTCTATTTGCTTTTCTATTTGCCCCACGATCTTTTTTACCTGTTCTTCTGTAACCTGCACCACAATTATAAATCGCATAACCCCATTCACCTCACTTCTGGAGGCAGTTATACTTTCTATATTAATATGTCTTCGCTGAAAAATAGCAGCAATACGACTTAAAAGGCCGATATTGTTTTCGGTATAAACCGAAACAGTAAAATTCTTCTTTTCCATTACTCTAATCTTATATCTGAAACTGAAGCCCCGGTTGGAACCATTGGGAAAACATTTTCTTCCTGTTCAACTTTTACTTCAAGGAAATAAGCTTCATCTGATTCCATCATTTCCTTAACCGCATCTTTTAAATTTGCCCGTTCACTTACCTGCCTGGCTTTAATATGATATCCTTTGGCAATAGTTATAAAATCGGGGTTAATCATTTCTGTGGAAGCGTAACGTTTTTCAAAAAACAACTGTTGCCATTGTCTCACCATTCCCAAAAAGTCGTTATTTAATACAACTATCTTTACGGGAACTTTCGTTTGAAAAATGGTTCCTAATTCCTGTATGGTCATTTGGTAACCACCATCTCCAATTATAGCTACCACGTCTCGTTTGGGCGCACCCATTTTAGCTCCAATAGCTGCCGGTAATGCAAAGCCCATAGTTCCCAATCCGCCAGAAGTCACATTACTTCGGGTTTGATTAAATTTTGTATATCTACAGGTTGCCATTTGATGCTGCCCCACATCTGAAACCACTACAGCGTTTCCATTTGAACAGGTGTTTATTTCATCAATAACTTCCGCCATTCCTATTTTACCCCGTTCAGCATTCAAATCGTTTTTTATAACCTTATCAAATTCAATTTTATAATGCTCTTTGAACCTTTGGTGCCAGGCTTCGTGTTTATTCGGTTTTAAATGTTCCAATAAAACTCTAAGGGTTTCATTTACATTTCCTAAAACAGGAATATCGGCATAAACATTTTTATTGATTTCGGCAGGATCTATTTCAAAATGAATCACTTTTGCCTGCTTCGCATATTTCTCTAAATTTCCGGTAACCCTATCATCAAATCGCATCCCAATAGCGATTAAGACATCGCACTCATTGGTTAGTACATTAGGACCATAATTACCATGCATTCCTACCATCCCTACATTAAGTGGATGATCTGTTGGAAGAGCCGAAAGACCCAAAATTGTCCATGCAGCCGGCACACCCGACTTTTCCACTACTTGTTTAAAAAGTTCTTCTGCACCCCCTAGAATTACTCCCTGACCAAAAACAATCATCGGTCTTTTGGCATTATTAATGGCCTGGGCAGCTTTTTCAATTTGGTTAGGGTCTATTTTAGGAATAGGCTTATAACTTCTAATTCCTGAACATTTTTTATACGAAAAATCCAGACTTGCAAACTGTGCATCTTTAGTGATGTCTATCAATACCGGTCCAGGTCTTCCAGATCGGGCAATAAAAAAAGCCTTTGCCAAAACTTCAGGAATTTCTTCTGCTCTGGTAATTTGGTAATTCCACTTGGTAATAGGGGTAGAAATTCCAATAATATCGGTTTCCTGAAAAGCATCACTTCCTAATAAATGAGACCCTACCTGCCCGGTAATACATACCATTGGGGTAGAATCTATTTGTGCATCTGCAATTCCAGTGACCAGGTTGGTGGCACCCGGTCCCGATGTTGCCATAGCAACACCTACCTTTCCGCTTACCCTTGCATAGCCTTGCGCTGCGTGAGTTGCAGCCTGCTCGTGACGGGTAAGGACGTGGTGAATTTGTTTCTGATATTTATACAATTCATCATAAACGGGCATAATTGCTCCGCCGGGATAGCCGTAAAGCGTATCCACTCCTTCCTCCAACAAACATTTTATCACCGCTTCAGCTCCTGAAACTGTGGTTGTTTTTGGAGAAGCTGTTTTCTCGAAACTAGCTGTTTTAACTTCCATAATTCACCTAATTAAAATTCATCGGTAACGCAGCCCTGTGAGGCCGAAGAAACCGTTCTTGCGTATTTATAGAGCACACCCTTGTTAAATTTTAAATCGGGGGCTTTCCAGTTTTCTTTTCTTTTCTTTATTTCTTCTGCTGAAAGTGCCACATCAATTTTATTGCTTTCGGCATTTATTGTAATCTCATCTCCATCTTTCAAAAATGCCAGTAATCCACCCTCTTGCGCTTCAGGAGTAATATGGCCAACAACAAAACCGTGAGTTCCTCCAGAAAATCTTCCATCGGTAATCAAGGCTACGTCTTTACCAAGTTTTGCTCCCATAATTGCAGAAGTAGGCTTCAACATTTCAGGCATTCCGGGACCTCCTTTGGGCCCTTCATACCTAATGACGACCACATCGCCCTTTTTTACTTTTCCTTCAGAAATTCCATCGTTAGCTTCATACTCACTATCAAATACTTTAGCTGTTCCGGTAAATTCCAAACCTTCTTTTCCCGTAATTTTTGCAACCGACCCCTTTTCTGCCAGATTTCCATAAAGAATCCTAATATGCCCGGTTTTCTTAATTGGGTTATCTAATGGCCTAAACACATCCTGCCCTTCTTCCATATCGGGAACATCGGCTAAGTTTTCGGCAAGGGTTTTTCCGGTTACCGTAAGGCAATCGCCATGAAGCATATCATGTTTCAACATATATTTTAGAACCGCTGGAATCCCGCCAATTCTATGTACATCTTCCATAGCATATTTCCCACTTGGCTTTAAATCGGCCAAAAACGGGGTACTGTCACATATTTTCTCAAAATCTGTTAAGCTAAAATCTACTTCAGCCGATTTTGCTATAGCCAAAAAGTGTAGCACCGCATTGGTAGAACCGCCCAATACTGTAAGTAAACGAATAGCATTTTCAAGCGATTTACGCGTTACAATATCACGAGGCTTTATATCTTTCTCTATAAGCAATCGCACGGCTTTACCGGCTTCTTCACTTTCTGCTTTTTTTTCTTCCCCTTCGGCAGGGTTAGAAGAATTATAAGGCAAGGCCATTCCCAGAGCTTCAATAGCAGAAGCCATGGTATTGGCGGTATACATCCCGCCACAAGCACCTGCACCAGGGCAGGCTTTTTCTATAATACTATCGTATTCTTCCTTATCTATATCGCCGGCAGTTTTTGCTCCCCAGGCTTCAAAAGCTGAAACTACATCCAGTTTCTTTCCGTTGTGACATCCAGAGGCAATTGTACCGCCATAAACTAAAATAGCTGGTCTATTAATTCTCAACATCGCCATTAATGCACCGGGCATATTTTTATCGCAGCCTACCACCGTAATCAATGCGTCATAAGACATCGCGTGAATTACCGTTTCCATAGAATCTGCTATAATATCACGAGACGGCAGTGAGTAGCGCATACCCGGGGTACCCATGGAGATCCCATCGCTAACACCAATAGTATTAAAAATTAAACCAACCAGTTCATTCTCATTTGCCCCTTTTTTAACCAGCTTAGCTAAATCGTTAAGATGCATATTGCAGGGATTACCTTCATAACCTGTACTGGCTATTCCTACAAAAGGCTTTTTAAAATCTTCTTTGGTTAATCCTATAGCGTGCAACATGGCTTGTGATGCCGGTTGCGAATCACTTTGTGTTAATATTTTGCTATATTTATTGTACATATATTAAGCTATATCTTATTTATAAAATTAAAAGTACTTTCCTCTTTAGTTTATAGTGATGTATTCACGACTTCAAACCTATTTCCGTGACCAAGCAAATAGTTTTAATGAACTGTATATCATGCAATTATACTTTATTTTATTACGATTGCTGAATTCACGTTTTTTTTCATAATTTTCTATTTACCTCATATCAACGCAAAAAAAAACCATCCCGGAAGGATGGTTCTTGCTTTTATAATGCACATCAATTCCGGATCAAATTCCCAGGGGAAAAATAATCTCGACAATAATTGACGTATTACTATTTTTATTTATTCTTTGCATCTTCACCAAAAGTAATCTTTTTTAAAAACAAACCAAATTTTTATTTTTTCTTTTTTAAAGAATATAAATCTTTTCGTCGATCTTTCATATTTCTTACGCTTCCAAAAGCATGTAGCTCTTTTAAAAGATCTAAGTCTACATCTACAATTAAGGTACTCTCGGTATTTGGAGTGGCTTCCGCTTTAATACCATTTACAGGAAATGCAAAATCTGATGGTGTTAGCACGGCACTTTGGGCATATTGAATATCCATATTATTTACTTTAGGCAAATTTCCTACAGATCCTGCCATGGCCACATAGCATTCGTTTTCAACCGCCCTGGCCTGGGCACATATTTTTACGCGAGAATATCCGTTTTGGGTATCTGTCATAAATGGAACAAACAAAATATTCATTCCCTCCTCTGCCAAAATTCTTCCTACTTCCGGAAATTCAACATCATAGCAAATAAGTACACCAATTTTCCCGCAGTCGGTATCAAAAGTTTGCAGTTTACTACCGCCCTTCATCCCCCAGGCAGCTTCTTCTGCAGGGGTAATATGCAGTTTCTCATAACGTTCGTAACTTCCATCCCTTCGGCATAAAAAGCCCACATTATACATATGTTCCCCAATAACCATAGGCATACTCCCGGTAATGATATTTATATTATAATTCACCGCAAATTCCTGGAAAGTCTCCAGCAAACGTTCAGAATAAGTTGAAAGTCCCCTGATGGCTTCAGGCTCGGTCAATTCATTAAACTGCGCCATAAGCGGCGCATTAAAAAGTTCTGGAAAAAGTATAAAATCACTCTGGTAATCACTTACTGCATCTACAAAAAATTCAATTTGTGAAACCAGCGCATCATAATCCTTAAAGAGTCGCATTTGCCATTGCACCAAACCAAGCCTTACTACGGTTTTTGGTGTATCTATTAGCTTTGTAGTTTTGGTATAATAAATATTGTTCCACTCCATGAGTACCGCATACTCCTTACTTTCAACATCACCGGGCAAATAGCCTTTTATCACTTTTTTTACGTGAAAATCGTTAGAAAGTTGAAAAGACAACACAGGATCATGGATTTCCTGAAGTTTTACTTTTTCTATATACTTTTTTGGTGTAAGCTCTTTAGAATAAGCACCATAATTGGGTATTCTTCCGCCAAAGGCTATAGATTTTAAATTCAGCTGCTCACAAAGCTCTTTTCGGGCTTCATATAAACGTCTTCCCAGGCGCATTCCGCGATAATCGGGATGAATAAAAACATCTATTCCATATAAAATATCACCATTTTTGGTATGGTTGGAAAAATTTTCACCACCTATAATTTCTTCATAGGTATGGTCTTCATCAAACTTTTTAGAATCTATTATAATGGCAAGCGCACAACCGGCAATCTTATTATCTATAATGATACAAAACTGCCCTTCGGGAAATTTATTTACCAGGTTCCTTATTTCATCTTTGGTCCAGTAGTCCTCTGGCATTTTCTGATAGCTTTTTATCATAGAAACCTTTAGTTCCTGATAGTCTTTAAGCTTTAAATTTCGAAGTTCTATTATAGGAGTTTCGTTCACGAAAGTCGGTATTTATTTAATACGAAGATACTGTAGAATATGTTGGTTTGAAAGTCCGTAATCTTTAAAGAAGAATTTAATGAAATTTAACTGAAACAAGAATAGCTTTTATTTATAAAACTTTTAGTCAGGCAAATGTTTGATTTGACCTGCCCTTCATTTCTTTTGCTCGTTCAAAAGAAACGAAGCAAAGAAAAAGACGCCTTTTTCAAGGAATTTTTTGGCGAAAGGCCAAAAACCGTGATCAAAACCCCGCGGATAACCGATTAAAATAATCGCTCATCCTGAATCTCGGGGTTTTGTCCACATATTCTGCGAAAAAGGATAAAAAAATAATTGAATTAATAAACCGATTTTTACTTGCGTCAAACTGAATTTATTTCAGAGCCTGCTCCGAAATTTATCGGAGGTCTAAGTAGAGCGTAACTAGTTTTCATATTAGATGCTGAAAAAAGTCAGCATGATGTTCTATGCTAAGATCAGACTTATTAAAAATAGATTCTAAAAATCCTAGTTCTGTTTAAAATTTTCGTAACTCCCCCTTTGGTGGCTGGGGGACCTTACAACAACAAAATCCTGTGTTTTATGGCGTATAGCACCAAACCGGTTCGGCTTCTTACGTTTAGTTTCTGGAATAAACTTTCTCGATATCCATCTATAGTTTTTGGGCTAAGGTTCATTTCGTGGGCGACTTCTTTATAGGTCATTTCAGAACAGGCCAGTTCAAGAAATTCCAATTCGCGTTTAGTAAGATTGGTGAGTTTATTTTCTTTATCCTTATTTTTAATAGCTTCAGAAACTGCATCGCTATAGAAAAAGCCTTCCTTTATCACCTCATCCAGGGCAAACTTAAACTCATCTGGATCTATATCTTTTAATAGATAACCGCGGCAACCTAATTTCACCATAAAAGTCACGGTTTCCTCATCATCTTCCATAGTAAGCGCCAAAACCTTCTGGTCAGGATAATTCTCTTTGAGCCAGGCCATCGTTTCAGGGCCATCCATTATTGGCATTCTAATATCCAACAATACCAAAT
Source organism: Salegentibacter maritimus (assembly GCF_016236975.1). Classification (NCBI taxonomy): domain Bacteria; kingdom Pseudomonadati; phylum Bacteroidota; class Flavobacteriia; order Flavobacteriales; family Flavobacteriaceae; genus Salegentibacter; species Salegentibacter maritimus. The sequence goes on along the minus strand of NZ_JAEHNY010000005.1, from coordinate 46,439 downwards.
CGGGTTTAGGTTGGTTGGCTTTAAAATGCGTCACCAGTTCCTGTCCGTTTTTATAAATGCCGGAAACCTCGTAATTTTCAAAAGAATTCACCAGGTTTTTTAAGGATTGTGAAAATAAAGTGTGATCGTCTACAATTGCTACGGTATTATTCATCTTGTTGCCCCATTAAAGAATAGCGTAAAGATAAGGAAGTTCCTGCGCCTATAGAAGTTTCCAACTTAAACTTTGCCTTTATCAGCGCTGCCCTGCTTTCCATATTGAATAATCCTGAATTCTTCTTTACCGCTTCCAAATCAAATCCCTGCCCGTTATCTTTTGCAGTAATGATGATTTCTTCGGAAGTAAAACTTATTTGAACACTTAATGTTGAAGCTTTCGCGTGCTTGATCACGTTAGAAAAGAATTCCTGAAGTATCCTGAATAAAATTATACTGTGTTGCTGTGGAATTTCCTGTTTTTCTCCGCTTACTTTCAATTCGTTTTCAATAACGCCCATACGCTGAAACCTTTCCAGTTCATTTTCTACCGAAACCACCAAACCGGCATAGCCAATTACCTGATTGTTTAAAGATTTTGAGAGCGAACGCACTTCCTGAAGCGAATTCGCCACAGTTTCTTTAATTTCTAAAGCTGAGTTTTTTTCGGCTTCAGGTAGGTTTCTTGAAAAAATATTCAACTGCATATTGGCAACAGAAAGTAACTGACCAATATTATCGTGCAATTCCCAGCCTACATTTTTTAAGGTTTGTTCCTGCATTTCTAAACGCGATTGTGAAATTTCCCGCTCAAAGCGCTGTTTAGCCTCAAATTGCTCTTGTAGCATCTTGTTTTTACGCCGTTGGTACACCACAAAAAAAACGATCACAAAAGCCGTTAGCATTAAGATAACTACCACAAAATAGATGATAAGTAAAATCTCTTCCTTAGAAAGCATTTTTTAATTTTTTTGAAGATGAATTTTTCTTATTGGCCAACCATAAAAAGGCAATACTATAGGAACTATACATAAAAATATTCATTGCAATCATAATCAAACTGCTGAGCTCCACAAATTCCGGACTTTTATCATTAAAATATTTGAAATAAATAATGATAGGAGTAGTAGTTAAGAAAAATAAAAGCGCTGGAAAGGAAATATAAAAGCTAATTTCCCTTTTAATATTTAGAATTTTGGAACTCAGTAAGATTTCAAAGTAATAATAGAAAATAACTCCCAGCAGAAAAAAACTACCTAATAAATAAGTAACTACGGAGTTACTCTGAAGAAATACATCTGAAAATATTAAATTAATAATGCAAATTATCACATATAATAATAAAGCTTTATCAATAAATTTTCTTGTTTTATTATTTGAAATATTCCATTTAAAAAAGAGTATATAAACAACAAAACTGATAATCAAATAAGGATTATATAACCAATAAGTTCTGTACAAAAAAGTTTGCTTTAGAAAATGTAATTCTTCATTCCAGTAGATTGCAGCCGGAAATAATCCTATACTTTCAACAAAGAATGTCAGCAATAGAAAATACGAAAAAAACCCAACCGCTTTATCGGCTGGGTTTTTCTGGTAAAAATATAAGCCGCATATGGCCGCAATACCCTCAAGTAAAAATACCAGGAATCTAAAATCTTGCATTAATATTCCATTGGAGGCCAGCCCGAGCCAATTGTATTATATGGATCAATTTCATAATTATTAGGGTCAGAGTCTTCCTGGGCACTTTCCGTTTCACCCTTAGCTTCTTTGGTGGGCGAGAGAAACATGGTAGTATAACTTTTTTTCTCTTTGGTTTTAGGATAAGCCCCTAAATAAAACCGAATTCCCGGTTTTTCTACCCCCTGCTCCTTAGATTTCTCGCGAACATAATCCAGGTACTCCTGTAATTCGTCCAGGCTATACCAGAATTCGCGGGTATCTTCATAACCCTCGGCTTCCCTAATATCTTTCCCGCGGGTCTTTACCCATTCGTCCTGTTCCTTACGCGCCTCTTCAACGCTGATGCACTTTTTTGGTTTTTTCATTTAATTGGTTGGTTAAAAAACTTAATTTTTTGTTAAGGTAAATTTAGTAGATTTTTTCATTTTGGCAAATCTTTGGTTGTCAGTTCTTTTTCGGTTGTGGGTTCTCAGTTGTGGGTTTTCTGTTTTCGGGTAATTCGGTTAAGCGTGTGGTTTGCAGGTTGGGGTTTATTGTTCGAGGTTTGTTGTTTGGCGCCACGAATTCACGAATATTCTTTGCTGTTATCAGTTGTGGGTTGTCAGTTGTGGGTTATGAGTTTTGAGTTCTCGGTTGCGGGTTTTTAGTTGTCGGTTCTCTGTTATCAGTTGTCGGTTGTGGGTTATAAGTTTTCTGTTACTGTATGTTTCGGGTTTGCGTTTGCATTAGACAGTTTATAGTTCGGGGTTTATTGTTTATTGTTGAAGATTTACAGAATTTTATCCTACTCTCTTGTTTCTTGCTTTTTCTTCCCCTCATCACTATTCACTAATCACTTTTCAACTTTTCAACACGAATCACTTCTCGATACTTTCCGACTCTCGTCGGAACACTCGAAGTGACGGGGAACTCCAAACAAAAGATCGCCGCACTCGTTCCTCGATCGCGATGACGGAAAGAAAAAGATGCGTCATTGCGAGGAGGCGTTGACTGATGTGGCGATCTATTTTTAGTCTGTTGTCTGTTTGGTATTCAAGGGTGGATTCAACCTAGATTCTGAAACAAGTTCAGAATGACATTCTGAAGAAAGGGGATTTTTCCCCTTGTAACCACTCGCCTTATGCTCTACTTTTGACATAGTCATTTTAGTTAGCTAAAGTGTTTTGGGGCAAAAAAGTGTCGTTAACGGTGAGGAGTTTGATTGGTAGGGTAATCAGATTTCTCGTAAACCAAGACGGCACTTTTTTATTAGTGAGCCTTGATATTCATAAGGCCTTTGGCCGTAATGAATATTCTAGAGCGAACTAATCCCGATTTCACATCGGGATCTTCTAGTCCCAATGTTGTTTTTCCCGTCACCCTGAATTCATTTCAGGGTCTAATTTCTAAAAAATTCAAAACAACTTAGAACCTGAAACGAATCCGTCCGAACGGTAGAGCAGTTTCACTGATAGGTTAGCAATTTAACAACTTAGATGCTGAAATAAATCAGCATGACGTCTCAATGATGTTTAAAGAAAAGTTCATGTTTTAAACAAGAACCTAATCTTATCCCCTGCCTTTTTCTGCGCCATCATATTAATTCCTTTCTCGCTTAATTGCAAAACCCTGGGATATCCACCCGTGGTTTGGCAATCGCGCATAAGAACGATTAATTTTCCGCCGGGAGTAAGTTGAACAGTACCGGGAAGCACCGGGCCGGTAATAATTGGCTGCAGTTCGTTCTCTAAGATCTCGCTCAGCTGAATCGCCATTCTATTATTATTTTTATCAATACTAAACTTACTTTGTCTCAAATGACTTTTTAAAGTTTCGGGCAGTTTTTCGAATTCAGGGCCGGGAAAAACCTCTATTTCTTCAGAACTCAAATATTCCTCATCAAACTTTATCCCAGCGTGAGTCTCATATTTTTCCTCCTCAGAAGCTTCGTATTGCAACTCCATCCCTTTCTCTAGCTTTTCGTGGCTGGTAATATCTTCGTACCAACTACGGCTCCCCAGAACTTTTTCGGTTTTAAATCCGTCGAGGATTGCTAAATAAGAACGCATCCCAAGTTTTGGCCTCCCAAAAGATAAAATATCACCTTCGTGAATTTTCACCACTTGATTATTGTCGATTTCAATATCGTTTAGTTTTGGAGAAAGATTTGCTCCACTGATAGCAATTTTTGTAGCTGCCGAAAATTTAAGTTTTGGTCCCATTTGGGTAATTTCCATCACCGAGGCGTCGGCCTGATTTTGCAAAATAAGGTTGGCGGTTTTTAAAGCGATTCTATCCATCACTCCACTTAAAGGAACTCCATATTTTTGAAATCCGCGACGGCCAAAATCCTGTATCGTGGAAAATAATCCCGGATGTAATACTTCAACTTCAGCCTTCATAATTTTCTTTTTTTAGTTGAAAAGTTCCTTCGGAAATTTGCTCTAAAATCTCTTTAAATTCCTCCCTGGAAACCGAATAAAATTTCACTTTATCTCCGGCCGAAATCTCACACGGAGGATCGTTATTTTTATCAAACAATTGCACAGGGCATTTGCCTAAAATCTGCCATCCGCCGGGACTGGATTTCGGGTAAATTCCGGTCTGGTTTTCGCCTATTCCAACAGCCCCTTTTTCGATCTTCATTCGGGGTTGATCTTTACGCGAAATTTGCAGCTTTTTATCCAGCCCTCCCAGGTATAAAAATCCGGGTAAAAATCCAGTGAAAAACACGGTATAAAACGGCTTGGTATGAAGCTTAATAATTTCTTCTGTAGAGAGCTTTTTCTCTTTAGAAATGTATTCCAGGTCCCAACCGAATTCCTCATTATAGCAAACCGGCAAATAGAAAATTTGTTGGTTATTTATTTTTCCTATCTTGGCCTCTCCAAACAGCTTTTTGATGGCTAAAACCTCATTATAGATGTTTTCTATAGTAAACATATAACTAATTAATAACGAGCTATATGTATTGATTACCTCAACATTTACTTCATCATAAAACTCCTCCAACTTATTCTTATAAAAAATGAGCTTTTCAAGAAGGTTTTCTTCTATTTTGGGCTCAAATTCTATTAGAATTCCCCGCTCCCCCATCGGTGTTATCTTAGGAAAATCATTCATTTCGCATTCTTAATTTTAACGTTATGCTTAGCAAATTTCTGGTCTAAAAAACTCATAATTTCCACTGAATTTGGTGTGTCACTATGCAGGCAAAAAGTAGCGGCATTACAACTGATTTTCGTCCCGTTTTCACAGGTGATTTTCCCTCCAAAAAACATAGAAAAAAGATGCTCAAAAACAGCTTCTTTTTCGCTTATCAAGGCGTTGGATTTTGAACGCGAAACCAGGCTATAATCCGGGTTATAATTTCGATCTGCAAAAGCTTCAAAAACTATTGGAATTTTCCCTTTCGCAAGTTTAGAAATCACCGAATTTAATGGACAAAGAAGGGCTAATTTTTGATCGAATTCCAGTAAGGAATCTATGATAATTTGAGCTGTTTTTTCGTCTTTTGCAGCTTCATTATAAAGTGCTCCATGAGGTTTTACATGGGTAAGTTTTACCCCTTCTGCTTCGGCCAATTGTTTTAAACTTAAGATTTGCGCAACAATAGAACGCTGCAATTCTTCCACAGAAATCTCCATAGTTTTTCTCCCAAAATTCTCCTTATCCGGATAAGAAGGATGTGCTCCTATTTCTACCCCATGCTCTACAGCAAGTTTAATAGTTTGCTGCATAGTGTCCAGATTTCCGGCATGGCCTCCACAAGCAATATTACAGGCAGAAATATGCGGCATTAAAGCGGCATCAAATTCGCTACCTTCACCTAAATCGCAGTTTATATGGATTTTTTTCATTTCAAAATTTTTCTAATCATTAATGTTATTCATTTTTTCCATCGATGAAAAAACGAATCAAAAAAATCTAGGCTTACGAATATTTATCTAAATTTATCGTTCTTCACCTAAATTTTAGGAACTCGCCATCATCATCTTATTAAAGATGAAAAGTCATTTTGCTCAAACAGCCTAAAATTTTACGGTGCTTTCACTTCAAATTTATACGATAAATTTTCGGTAGGCCAAAAAACAAGGAAAAACCTATAGCAATAGATTAAAATCAAGCTTAAGACCTATTAATATAAGATTTTAGAAAGCTTACAGTAAGATAAATTGACTAATCCACACAAATTATTAAAAGCTTTGTAAAACGCTTAGAATCGCTTTAATTCCTAAAAATACGGAAAGCGCAATAACAAGTAACCCCAATACATTTTGCAATTTGGAATTGCGGTGTTTACCCAAAACCGAAGCTCTATTGACTACCCAAAATAAGAAAATGGCAATAACAGGCAATAGGATTCCGTTAGCGATTTGAGCAAAACGTATAATTTCAATCGGATTAATTTGCAGGGAAGAGAAGAAAACGCCTAAAATAAGCACTGAAGCCCAAACCATTTTAAATTTTAATGATTTCATTCCCCCCTTCCATCCAAAACAACCTTTTACTACGTAAGCGGCCGCCAAAGGTGCTGTAATAGAAGAAGTGATTCCGGCAGCCAAAAGCCCCAAAGACATAAACCAGGTGGCAAATTTTCCAAATAATGGCTCCAGGCTCACCGCCATATCAGCTGCAGAATTTACATTAGTTAATCCCGAGGAAGCCGCACTAATAAGAATCGCCATAGAAACAGTACCACCAAGAATTATAGAAACTATAAGTTCTTTCCTGGCAATAGATAAATAGGAAGCTTCTTTCCATTTTTCACTAACAAGAGAAGCGTGTAAAAACAAGTTATAAGGAACCACCGTTGTACCTACAATAGCCATTACCGTAAGCAAACCGGCAGCATTGCTTGTTGGAATAAGTCCGTTTAAAATTTCTAAAATATCCGGTTTTGTAAGAATAGCAGTAAGCACAAAACTTATACTCATTAATAAAACCAGGCCAATAAAGACCTTTTCAAGGGTTTTATAACTACCGGTAAACAAAAGTATAAAAGCGACAGAGCCAATAAAAATACTCCAAAGGTTGAGCTTAAAATCGCCAAATTTGATGTTTTGAACTCCGAAAATAGCTTCAGCCCCTAAAACGGCACCGGTTATATTACCTGTTTCGTAGGCAGCATTACCAATAACTATCGCTGAAAAAATAAGAATAATCGCTAAAACCCTGAAAATTGGTTTTTTGATCTCTTCCCGAATAACATCGCTTAAACCTTTTTGAGAAACCACACCCAACCTGGCTGCCATTTCCTGTAAGATTATACAGGAAAAAATAGAAAGTAATAACGCCCAAAGCAGGCTATAACCAAATTCAACCCCGGCAAGTGTACATACTGTAACTGTTCCCGGACCAATAAAAGCCGCAGAGACCAGTATTCCCGGACCCAGATTTTTAAGGAAATTTCGCACTATAGGCCTTTAGATTCCTGTAAGGCATAAATAGCAAAAGACCCCAACCAATGGCCACCTTCGTAGCTATCGCCTACCAAATTGGGGAAGGAGTAAGCCATATGCTTATCGGCCAGACCTTTTAAATGAGAGAACTTTTCAGGATATTGATTTATAAGTCCGTAAAAAACCCAGGCACGACTAAAGTTAAGTCCGTCAAGGTGTACCAATTTTCCATCAGTCCTATCTGAAACTTCCCCAACTTCCATTTGAAAATCTTCCGATCTCAATTGCGGAAGAAAATCATCCAGCCACATTTCAAACGCATTTTTAGGCAGAACCCGGCGCATAATATTTATTTCTTCCAGGCAGGGAGAAAGAAAATCGAAACCACTAGGTTCCCAGCTTAAAGGACAATCGTCGTCTTTTAAATAAAAGTCTTTAGCGCGTTTTGAAATGAGTTGTTCTAACTCGGCGTTTTCTGCAGCAATAGCATAATCGTAAGCAAAGCTAAGTCCGAAGGCCGTATTGGTGTGCTCTCCCACTCTAATGGGATAATTTAATTTTGGCAGGAATTCTATATATTTTTCAACTATAAGATTGGTTAAAGGAGCTAAATTTTCACTAAGCTCTTCTGCAAGAGGATCGTTCCAGGTTTCTAATTCTTCAGCCAATTTTAATAGCCAGGCCCACCCGTAGGTACGCTCAAAAGAAGCACTTTCCTCTCTTTGAAAGTAGGCTATTTCCCCCTGAATATTTTCTGCAGAAAGAGACTCTTTTAATTTTCGTCTAATAGTTTCTGCTTTTTCCAAATCGGGAAACTGTTTCAGCAAGCTTAACATAGACCAATGTGCATGCACGGAAGAATGCCAATCGAAACACCCATAAAATGCCGGGTGAAGCTCTGAAGGCTCACCCAATGCTTCTTTATTCTCCAAGGTTTGGCCCAATTTATTTGGATATTCGGTATTAATACAATTTAACGGAAGCTCCGCCAGGTTATTTGCTTCTTTTAGCGTAAATTCCACCCGATTTTCTTCAAGCAATTCACCATTTAAAATACTTTTGTCTGTAATACTATCGTTTTCAATTTTTGAAGCACCTTTCCCTTCAGGGTCACCTTTACAGGCAAAAATTAAAATTAATATTAGCAAGGATAAACTTTTTTTCATAATAGTCCGGTCTTAGCAAACAAACTCCTTCAAATGCTCTCACGAGCCAACGAAAGGTTAAAACAAGCTGAATTTAAATATATGTATTTCTTTAAGAGGTAAATATAAATTAAAAGTTGACAAAATTTAAAGAGCAAAGCTTTTAAAAATATCAAAATTTACTTAAAAATTAACCTAGCCATCCATCGCGATCCAGGCTTCGGTATTGAATAGCTTCACTGATATGATTTCCATGAATACTCTCTGAGTTTTCTAAATCGGCAATGGTTCTGGAGACTTTTAAAATACGATCGTAGGCACGTGCAGAAAGGTTTAAACGTTCCATCGCGGTTTTAAGCAATGCTTTTGAAGACTCGTCTAAAGCACAAAATTCCCGAATTTGCCCCACACTCATTTGCGCATTATAATGAACCGAATCAGATTCTTCAAAACGTTGGGTTTGAAGCTGGCGTGCCTGTGTTACCCTTTTCCTAATTTCCACACTGCTTTCACCCCGTCTTTCTTCACTTAACTTTTCAAATGGCACTGGGGTCACTTCAATATGAATATCTATTCTATCTAAAAGAGGCCCGCTAATTTTACCTAAATAACGTTGCATTTCTGCGGGAGAAGATGTTGCCGGCGCATCTGGATCATTAAAATAACCACTGGGACTGGGGTTCATACTAGCCACCAACATAAAACTCGAAGGATAAGTTACGGTAAATTTAGCCCGGGAAATAGTAACCTCCCTATCTTCCAACGGTTGGCGCATCACCTCTAAAACACCGCGTTTAAATTCGGGTAATTCATCTAAAAACAAAACCCCATTATGAGAAAGCGAAATTTCACCCGGTTGAGGGTAAGCTCCACCACCAACCAGCGCTACATCTGAAATTGTATGATGGGGACTCCTAAAAGGTCTTTGAGACATTAAACCTACATGCTCCTTCACCCTTCCCACCACACTATGTATTTTTGTGGTTTCCAGGGCCTCATGTAAACTCATTGGAGGCAAAATACTAGGCAAGCGTTTAGCAAGCATGGTTTTACCTGCTCCAGGAGGACCTATTAAAATAATATTGTGTCCACCGGCTGCAGCTATTTCCATACAGCGCTTTATAGATTCCTGACCTTTTACATCGGCAAAATCATGTTCCGGATGATCCAGGCTTTTATAGAATTCTTCGCGTGTGTTTATTAAGGTAGGTTCTAAAGCTTCATCTTTGTCAAAAAAGTTAATGACTTCGGTGATATTTTCTACCCCATATACATCAAGTCCGCTTACTATTGCAGCCTCTTTCGCATTTTGTTTAGGAAGGATAAAACCTTTAAAACCCTCTTCCTTAGCCTTAATAGCAATGGGCAAGGCTCCCTTTATAGGTTGTAAGCTTCCGTCTAACGAAAGCTCACCCATAATAATATAGTTTGATATATTTTTAGCATTGATTTGGCCTGAAGCTGCCAAAATCCCAAGACTTAAGCTAAGGTCGTAGGCAGAACCTTCCTTTCTAAGGTCTGCCGGTGCCATATTAACAATAATTTTCTTTCCGGGAAATTTATACTTGTTATTCTGAAGGGCTGCCGCAATTCTAAAACTACTCTCCCTTACGGCATTATCGGGTAGCCCTACCAGATGATAACCAATACCAGTTGCCACATTTACCTCTATAGTAATTGTTGTAGCCTCTACCCCAAATACAGCACTCCCATAAACCTTTACTAACATTTAAGAACAAAATTTCCTAAATGTACTAAATTTTACAAGAAAAACTTACTATTTAGCAACAAGCACTTTTTCTCTATAATATTCTATTAACCCATCAATGGGTCTGCGTACAATATTTCCTATTTCAATCCCATAAGGTTGCGCTACTGCCCGTATGATATCTTCGCTAAAATGAGCAATTGTTCCAATAAAGTGTACCGGTGTATTTTGCGCTTGTTTGTAACACATTACGCGAGAATGCATAAAATCGGTAATACCCTCGTGAACTAATTTATAGAAATATCCATTACGTTCGTTAGAAAAGATAAATTCAGCAAATGATGCTAAATATGTATTTGGATTTTCCTTACGATAAAGGTTTTTCTTAATCTCATCAGAATCAAGATTGTATTTCTTACCGAATTCTACTGAAAGTTCAGGAGGCATTCTTTTGTAATAATAATCTCTGATAAGCCTTTTTCCAAAATAGTTCCCACTAGCTTCATCCATAAGAATATATCCCAGGGAATCAACTGACTGATGTATATCTTTACCGTCAAAGAAACAGCTATTGGATCCTGTACCAAGAATACAAACAATTCCAGGCTCTGTAGTCGCCGCATAAACAGCAGCCACCATATCTTCCAAAATTATCACTTCCTCTACATTGGTGAAGAAATTGGTGAAAATTCCTTGCAATAGTTTACTAGGTGTTTCAGTACCACAACCAGCACCGTAAAAATGTACTCGTTCTACTTTATCCTTTACTTCTCTTAAATCGGCATTTTCTTCAACACGTTGTTCCAGCACTACCTCTGGAAATACCGCGGGATTTAAGCCTTTAGTACGGGTTCTAAGTAATTCTTCTCCCGTTGCACTAAGTAAAATCCAGTCGCATTTTGTTGATCCACCGTCAGCTATTAGTATCATTTATATGAATATGATTTAAATTAAAAAGCCTGAGGAAAGCGCTAAGAGGAAAAACCTAAGCATAACTTTCTTCAGGCTCTAATGTAAAATATTAAATTGAATTAACGTGTGCCGCTAAATCCAAAAGTTTGGCTGAATAACCATACTCGTTATCATACCAAGCGATTAGTTTAAAAAAGTTATCGTTAAGAGCTATACCAGCTTCAGCATCGAAATTACAGGTATGTGCATCTGATACGTAATCTTGAGAAACAACAGCATCCTCTGTATAAGAAATCACTCCATTGTAAGAGCCTTCTGAAGCTTTTTTGAATGCAGCTTTTACATCGTCGTAACTTACAGATTTTTCTGTTTTAACTGTAAGGTCTACCACAGAAACATCGGCAGTTGGAACTCTAAAAGCCATTCCGGTAAGTTTTCCATCTAACTTAGGAATTACTTTACCTACTGCTACGGCTGCTCCAGTTGAAGAAGGTATAATATTCATAAGTGCACTTCTACCTCCTCTAAAATCTTTTGCTGATGGCCCATCTACTGTAAGCTGAGTAGCTGTAGTTGCATGAACCGTGGTCATTAAACCTTCAACAAGACCAAACTCATCATCTATTACTTTGGCAAGTGGTGCAAGACAGTTAGTTGTACAAGAAGCATTAGAAACTATAGTATCTTCCGGCTTTACATCCTGGTGGTTTACACCCATTACAAACATAGGTGCGGTTTTAGAAGGTGCAGAAATCACAACTTTCTTAGCACCTGCTTTAAGGTGGGCACTTGCGCTATCTTTTTCTTTAAAAATTCCGGTACAATCAACAACAACGTCTACTCCTACATCTCCCCATTTAAGGTCTTCTGGATTTTTTTCTGCTGTAATACGAATATCTTTACCGTTTACTACAAGGTTTCCGTCTTTAACAGCAACATCTCCTTTAAATTTACCGTGAACAGAGTCATATTTCAGCATATATGCCAAATGATCTACATCTAACAAATCGTTTATTGCTACAACTTCTACGTCACTTTTTTCAGCCGCGATTCTAAACGCTATACGTCCAATTCGGCCAAAACCATTAATTCCAATTTTTGTACTCATAATTTAAATTTTAAAAAATTTACACAGAAGTGATGTTTGCCACCCTTCTTAATTCCTGATCAAATTCCCTGTCTTCTTTTAAAGCGGTTTCCAAAGGCACATGCACCACTTTTTTATGATCCACTCCCACCATGATATTGGTTTTACCATCGGTTAATGCTTCAACCGCACCAACGCCAAGCTTACTGGCCAGAACACGATCAAAACAACTTGGGGAACCTCCTCTTTGAATATGACCCAGCACAGAGACTCTAATATCATATTCTTTGTGACTTTCCGAAATAACTTCGGCTAATTGAAAAATATTTTTACCACTCTTCTCACCTTCAGCTACTACGATAATACTGGAAGTTTTTCCTGATTTTTTACTTTTCTCCAAAGACTCCATCATTCGCTGAATCCCGCCGTCTTCTTCGGGAAGCAATACTTCTTCGGCACCAGCCCCAATACCACTATTCAAAGCAATATCTCCTGCGTCACGCCCCATAACTTCAATTAAAAACAAGCGGTTATGAGAACTTGCTGTATCGCGAATCTTATCTATAGCCTCTACTACCGTATTTAAAGCGGTATCGTAACCTAAAGTATAATCGGTTCCATTAATATCGTTATCTATGGTAGCAGGAATTCCTACAATTGGAAAGTTGAATTCACCACTAAAGTAAAGGCCACCCGTAAAGGTTCCGTCACCTCCAATGACCACCAAAGCATCTATACCGGCATCCGAAAGGTTCTTGTAAGCTTTCTTTCTTCCTTCTTTAGTTTTAAATTCTTCAGATCTGGAAGATTTAAGAAAAGTTCCTCCTTTATTAATAATATTCCTAACCGATCTAGCGGTAAGATCTTCAAAATCCTTTTCTATAAGCCCCTGGTAGCCTCGGTAAACACCAACGCACCCCAGGTTATAATATGAACAGGATCTAACAACCGCTCTAATGGCGGCATTCATCCCGGGAGCATCTCCACCGGATGTTAAGACTGCTATTTTATTAATTTTCTTTGCCATTAGGTCAAAGCTATTTTAATTCTACCATATAACCTAATTTCCTAAAAAACTAAAACGTTTTCGGTTAATAACTAAGAAAAATAACTTTTTGCGAGACCTGTTTTTATTTTTTTAGTAAAAAAATTATTTATTTATCAAGATCAGATACTCCCAGGCTTCTAATTTCATATCTTTTTCTTTTGAGATTGTAAATGTCTCTCCTGAAAAATAATTTTTAAATATTCCATCTAATTGAATATTAAAATTGATATTTTTCTTACTCATATTCGCTATAAAAATGAGTTTTGCCCCGTCTTTTTCTCTCTTAAAAGCCAAAACTTTTTCTTCTTCTGAAGTTTTATTTTTTTTTAAAGAAAAAGGCTTATGATTATTAAAGAAGACCAATTAATAGGAATACACACGCTTTTTATAAAGTTTAAATGAATTTATTTCTAAAAAACAAAAGGATACAAAAAAAACCGAGATTAATTATATATATTAGCGACCAAAATAATTAAACGGAAAACGTTCAAATTAATTGAAATAGTGTTACTATATTAAACAACAGTAACAACTCAAATTATGTCCCTACCTCCGATGAAAACGGAATGGTCACGATTGAAGCTCCGGCGAATGGATATTCAATTTATTCCATAACAAAATAGGTTTTATTTTGAATTTTCATAGGTGTTAATTCAAAGATTGGCTGGTTGTTAGCTCAACCAGCCTCTTTATTTTTATAAACCCGCGTTTTTCTTAAACCAGATTAGCCTTTTTTTTCAGACTTTGCCACCCCTAAAAATTAATTGATATCGGCCGGTAGGAAATCATTGGCTGTGGTGACATAGTATTAAACCCCATTTTTCACATTCAATTATTTATTGGCACCGCCAAAGGATATAATATCCCGAGGCTTTCTTCGAAATTAAAAACTTGTTTCCAACGAATGCCTCGTTGGCTTACCCAGAGGTAGTTTACTAATTAATTAAAATTAAAACACTGTAACACCTCAATTTATAACAAAAAATAACATTTAGGTCGTTTAAGCTTAACAAAAAAGCAGTTATTTAATGCACAAGTTTAAATTATATTTTTTTACAAATTTGTCAACTTACAAATGTTGATAAATTTACAATTTACTGATAAACAGTTTATTAACAATTTTTGTTTGATAACTTTTTTCAACAGGATTTTATATTCTTATACTTCTTTGTCTATATTTACAGTCTGCTTGAAACTATTACTAATCCAAAATCTAAAATTAATATGGGTGTGAACACTACTACCGCCACTCCTAAAATCTATAGCCAGGAAGAGGCCTTTAAAGCTTCGCTTGACTATTTTAAGGGAGATGATTTAGCCGCACGGGTGTGGGTAAATAAGTATGCGCTTAAAGATTCTGAAGGGAATATTTATGAGCTTACGCCAAACGATATGCATCGTAGAATTGCAAAGGAAATTTCCCGTGTAGAGCAACGCTACCCAAACCCAATGAGTGAAGATGAGGTTTTTGACCTTATTAAAGACTTTAAATATATTGTTCCCCAAGGTAGCCCTATGGCGGGTATAGGAAACCCCTATCAAATTGCATCCCTTTCTAACTGTTTTGTTATTGGCAACGATGGTGATTCAGACTCTTATGGCGGAATCATGAAAATAGACCAGGAGCAGGTGCAACTTATGAAGCGTCGTGGTGGTGTTGGGCATGACCTATCTCATATTCGCCCAAAAGGATCGGCAGTTAAGAACTCGGCCCTTACATCTACCGGGATAGTTCCTTTTATGGAACGTTACTCTAACTCTACCCGCGAAGTTGCCCAGGACGGCCGTCGTGGAGCACTAATGCTTTCGGTTTCTATAAATCACCCTGATTCTGAAGACTTTATAGACGCTAAAATGGAGCAGGGCAAGGTAACCGGGGCCAATGTTTCAGTGAGAATTGATGACGATTTTATGCGTGCGGTTAAAGAGGAGCGCAATTATGTTCAGAAATATCCAATTTTTAGTGAAAATCCTAAGAAATCTAAAGAGATTGAAGCCAATAAGCTTTGGAAAAAAATAGTACATAACGCCTGGAAATCGGCAGAACCGGGAATCCTTTTCTGGGATACGGTAATTAACGAGTCGGTACCAGATTGTTATGCAGATCTTGGTTACAAAACGGTTTCAACTAACCCTTGTGGTGAGATTCCACTTTGTCCTTACGATTCTTGCAGGTTATTAGCGATAAACTTATTTTCTTATGTAGAGAATCCGTTTACGAAAGATGCTTCTTTCAACTTTGAACTTTTCAAAAAACACATCGCAGCTGCGCAACGTATCATGGATGATATCATTGATCTTGAACTAGAGAAGATTGATGCTATCCTTGCAAAAATTGAAGCAGACCCTGAAGGAAATGAAATTAAAGGTGTAGAATATAACCTTTGGAAGAATATACAAGCCAAAGCAAAAGAAGGTAGAAGAACCGGAATAGGAATCACCGCAGAAGGTGATATGTTAGCCGCTTTAGGTATAAAATATGGAAGTGACGAAGGTGTAGATTTTTCAGTAGAAATACACAAAACCATTGCTTTAGAAGCATATAGAGCTTCAGTTTACGCCGCGAAAGATAGAGGTGCTTTTGGAATTTTTGATTCTGAAAGGGAAAAAGAAAATCCATTTATCCTTCGACTTAAAGAAGCCGATGAGAAATTGTATTACGATATGCTGGAATATGGTCGTCGTAATATTGCATTACTCACTATAGCCCCTACCGGAACTACTAGTTTAATGACGCAAACAAGCTCTGGAATTGAGCCGGTATTTATGCCTGTTTATAAAAGAAGAAGAAAAGTAAATCCGAACGATAAGGATTCACGAGTAGATTTTGTAGACGAAGTTGGCGATTCATGGGAGGAATACGTAGTTTTCCACCACCGTTTTAAAGAATGGATGCAAGTAAACGGTCACGCCATAACCGATGATTATACGCAAGAAGAATTAGATAAGTTGGTTAAAGCTTCTCCTTACTATAAGGCTACTTCTAATGATGTAGATTGGCTAAGCAAGGTAAGAATGCAAGGGGCAGTACAAAAATGGGTAGACCACTCTATTAGTGTGACTATTAATTTACCAAACGATGCCACTGAAGAATTGGTAGGCGAATTATATCTAGAGGCCTGGCAAGCAGGCTGTAAAGGTGTTACAGTATACCGTGATGGTTCTCGTTCTGGAGTTTTAATTTCTAATGACGAGAAAAAAGAAGAAACAGAAGAAGAAAATAATACACCATTCCCAACTACACGTCCGCAAACATTAACCGCAGATGTAGTTCGTTTCCAGAACAATAAAGACAAATGGATTGCTTTTATTGGCTTGATAGACGACAGACCTTACGAAATCTTTACCGGTTTTGCCGACGATGAAGAAGGAATTTTATTGCCTCGTTGGGTTACTGAAGGTGTTATTATTAAAGCCAGAAATGAAGACGGAACTTCTCGTTACGATTTCCAGTATCAAAATAAACGAGGGTACAAGACAACTATTGAAGGCCTGTCTCATAAATTTAATCCAGAATACTGGAATTATGCGAAATTAATCTCTACTACTCTTAGGCATGGTATGCCAATTGAAAAGGTAGTAGACTTAATAAGCAGCTTACAACTGGACAGTGAATCTATAAACACCTGGAAAAATGGAGTTGCCAGAGCCTTAAAACGCTTTATTGCAGATGGTACTGTTGCAAAAAAACAAAAATGCCAAAATTGTAATTCATCTAATCTTATCTATCAGGAAGGTTGCCTTACCTGTCAGGATTGCGGTTCTTCTAAATGTGGATAGATAGCTCTTGTTAGATTAGATAAAAAACAGCCTTTTGAAAATTTCAAAAGGCTGTTTTGTTTATTGCTCTAAAATATTTTAAAATGAACTCTCAAAAATACTATCACCAAGCTTGTCTTGATTAGAGCTTATTTGAATTATTTAAAAGTTAAAATAAATTCAGTGTAAAGAATATATAAACTAACCTAAGCCGTTTTATATATTTTCCGTTTTCTAAGTTTATTTAAATGATATTCCCTCGCCATTTTTATTTTTGAAACTAAACATCACAAATTTCAATGGCCTTTCTTAGCGATAAAATTTCATCAGGGTTGGTGGGAATAAATTCCTGGGCTACATAACCGGTAAAGCCGGTATCTACAATTGCCTTCATAATTGCCGGATAAAATAACTCCTGAGTATCATCAATTTCGTTTCTCCCCGGAACTCCGGCTGTATGATAATGACCAATATAGTTATAGTTCTTTTTAATACTAGCAATTATATCACCTTCCATAACCTGCATATGGTAAATATCAAAAAGAAGTTTAAAATTATCTGCCTGGATTTCTTTAGCCAGGGCAACTCCCCATGCGGTGTGATCTGCCATATAATCGGGATGATCAACCTTACTATTAAGAAGCTCCATAACCAGAGTAACATTTTTCTTTTTTGCATACTTCAGTAGTGGCTTTAATCCTTTTGCACAATTTTTAATTCCGGTTTCCTCATCCATACCTCGTCGGTTTCCAGAAAAAACAATCACGTTTTTTATATTATGCCTGGAAGCTTTATTAATTAAGCCGCGATATTTTTCCTGAAGATTACTATGATTTTCCGGCTCATTAAATCCGTTTTCAATACTGGCAAAATCATCAGTAGCCATAGAACAAACCAATCCATACTCCTCTACTGTCTTCCACTCGGAAGGTTTTAAAAGGTCTATTGCCTGAATCCCCATGCTGGCACAGGTTTTTGCAAACTTATCTAAAGGAATATCCTGAAAGCACCAACGACAAACCGAATGCTTGATGTTATTTTTAGGCTTATTTAAGAAAGTTTTATTGTCTATATAATTCATAGCAGCAAAAGAAGAGGCTACGCCACCAATACTTAAAACTCCTGAGCCTATGGCAATGCTTTTTAGAGCATCTCTTCTTGAAAAATTTTTATTCATAATAATTGGTTTTGGCTGGTTACTATTTTAGAGATAAAAACTACGAGCTTTTAAGCTTAAAAGCAATTATCTCAGTAAATTGTAATTTGCAAAGCATTTTACAATAAATGTAAATTTTACAATTATTATTTAGAAAAAAAATTTTTTCGGTAAATTATTTTTTAGATTTTTCTTAACTAATTTTTAAATGCTGTTTTTAAGTCTTAGGCTATTTTAAAATCATAACCTGACTCTAGAAGCTCCTGATAATTCTCATGATCAAATTTATAGAGAAAAGCCCCTCTACGGGAAGTAGATTTATCTTTTTCGTCTAGTTTTACAAGCACATTAAGAGATAACACCTTTTTACGAAAGTTTCGTGCATCCAATTCTTTCTGGTAAATAGCTTCATAAAGCTGTTGTAACTGCGGAATAGTAAATTTTTCAGGGAGTAATTCAAAACCAATGGGTTTATACCTGGCTTTTCTTTTTAATCGCTCTAAAGCATCTTCCACCATTTGATTATGATCCAATACCAATTCTGGTAATTTATCTATTTCATACCAATGTGCCCCATGCTTTTTAACCAGTTCTTTATCATATTCATCTAATCTAATCAATGCATATTGCCCTATGGAAATTGAACGAAAACCGGGATCCCTTTCAGCTTTACCGTAGCTTCTAAGTTCTTCCATAAACACATTTTCCAAACCGGTAATTTCTGTTAGGACACGTTTTGCCGCCTGGTCTACATCCTCTTCCAATCTTACAAAACTCCCTATTAAAGACCAGGAATTTTTTAAAGGTTCAACCCTTCTTCTAAATATTAATAGCTTTAGTTTACCTTCATCGAAACCAAAAATTATACAATCGGTAGCGACATACATTTTATCGTTCTTACTGTAAAAATCTTCCTGGAGTCGAATCATTTATATTTTAAAAGTTTGGGTTTACATAGGTTATCCCTTAAAAATACTCAGGATTAAAAAATTATTATTTCTCAATTAAAAACCTCTTATTAGTTCCGAAAGCATCATTTAAGATATATTCCGTAAAAAGAGAGATTGTCTAAAAAGCCTTAAGTATATACGTAAATTTCAAAGTTTAAAGACTTTCCAGACAATCCCTTTATTTTTTTATTTACCAGAACATGGCGTAAAGCATAGTAACAATTAAAAGGATTGCAAAGGCACCAATATTAAATGCCGGGCCAGTATTAAACAATTTACTGCTAAGTTCAATCCCTTTTTCGTGATCACGCCCTTTATTTTCAGCCAAACTAATTACTACCATAATCAGCATGGTTAATAACCAGGTTATCATCATTTGATGCATAAACGGAAGGGTTACAAATATAGCACTGTCTATCCATCCGTTAGGTCCTACTTTAAAGAATAAAGCGATTGGGATAGAAGCCAGCACACCAAATATAGCAGCTTTGTTTGTGGTCTTTTTCCAGAATAAACCTAACATAAATACGGCTAAAATTCCGGGACTAACCACCCCTGTATACTCCTGAATATACTGGAATACCTGACCTAAGTTCTTTAATTGCGGAGCAAGAATTACGGCTATCACCAAAGCAGCAGTTGCAGAAAGCCTTCCTACTTTTACAAGATTCTTTTCCGAAGAATTCTTACCAAAATATGGTTTATAAATATCCATGGTAAAAATAGTGGCTGTAGAGTTAAGCATAGAAGCTACCGAAGAAACAATAGCTGCAGCAAGAGCTGCCAATACCAATCCTTTTAAACCTGCCGGTACAAATTCCTGAATAAGCCATGGGGCGGCGTTATCATTTATAATATTTCCAGTATCACTAAAGAAAGAACTATCGGTAAAATCCAGGGAAATAGCACCATCTGGTCCCGTATTCATTACGAAGGCAATGATCCCGGGAATAACTACAATTAACGGAACAATTAACTTTAAGAATCCGGCCAGGATAATCCCTTTTTGCGATTCCCTAAGGCTTTTTGCTGCCAGGGTACGCTGAATAATATATTGGTTAAACCCCCAATAGTATAGGTTTGCTACCCATAAACCTCCAATTAAAACAGCAAGGCCTGGAAGGTCCCACCAGGCATCCTTTCCATTTGGTGTTATAATTTCACCTTTATCAAGAATCATAGAAAATTTTTCGGGAACCTGCTCGTAAACCGCAACCATTCCAGAGATTACACCACCATCTTCGGTTACGTGAGACAATGCGATAAAGGTAGTAATAAGCCCTCCAATAATTAGTAATACCACCTGTACAACATCGGTCCAGGCCACTGCCGAAAGTCCGCCATACAAAGAATAAGCAGCCGCAAAAAAGGCAAGACCAATAATTGCATATATAAAGAAAGAGCCATCACCGGTACCCATAATAGTATCTAGCGCAGTAGCTCCAAGATATAGTACCGAGGTTAGGTTAACAAATACAAAAAGGCAAATCCAAAAGACTGCCAAAATTGTTTTTAAATTAGAGCCATACCTAACTTCTATAAACTCCGGGATAGTATACAAGCCTTTATCAATAAAAATGGGCAGGAAAAATTTCCCAACCAATAGTAAGGTAATTGCCGCCATCCACTCGTAGGAGGCAATGGCAAGGCCAATAGCAAAACCCGAACCCGACATACCAATAAACTGCTCGGCAGAGATATTGGCAGCTATTAAAGATGCTCCAATGGCCCACCAGGGCAAGCTTTTGTCTGCCAGAAAATAACCTTCAGAAGAATCTCCTTTTCCTCGTGACACGTACAAACCTACGCCCACAATTAAAAGTGCATATGCTGCAAAAATAATTTGATCTAGTAATCCAAATTCCATAAGTAAGCTGTTAAAAACCCATATTTAATTGGGTGTTAAAATTAAATGTTAGAAAATTTTATAAGGGTGAAGTTCAAACTTGTTATTTCGAGACTAAAAACTTATAACTTATTCTGTTATAATATGTTTCTCCTGGTTTTAATACGGCATCAGGAAAGTTCCTAAAGTTTGGGGCATCAGGAAAATTCTGAGCTTCCAAACAAAGCGAAGGATACTCTTCTGCAATTGGCGTATAATAATTTAGGTCTTCGGGAAGAGTCTCAGGAGCATAAGCTACCATGGCTTTTTGATTGGTCTTTACCTCCATTTTTATGCCGGTTAGTGGTGCAAAAAGCCTTGCAGCCACTTCATCTTCTCCAGATTTTAATACAAAACTATCATCCAGGCTCCTATTACCAATTAATTTACTTTCGCTAAAGTTTTTAGGGTGCTTTTTTAGTTTGGTTAAATTTCCGGTTGGCATTAAGTTTTTATCTACCTCCAAAATCTTTTCAGCATTAATCTTTAAAAAGTGATCGCTTATACTTCCTCCGCCATTAAGGTTAAAATAAGTATGATTCGTAAGGTTAATCACCGTCTTTTTATCGGTGTGTGCCGAATATTCTATTTGCAGTTCATTTTCTTCTGTAAGGGTGTATTTCACTTCAACCTCAAGGTTTCCGGGATAATATTCTTCTCCATCCTTACTAAGATAAGATAGTGTAACCGAAGGGTTGGGGGCTGTAGTTTCCTCCTTAATTTCCCATATTTTATATTGAAAACCTTCCCGGCCACCATGCAAATGCACTCCATCCTTTTCAAAAAGCTTGTAAGTAGTTTCATCCAATTCAAACTCGCCATTAGAAATCCTACCTGCGTAGCGTCCCACTGAAGCACCAAAACATTTATTGTGCTCTTTATAAACCGAACGAATAAATTCTTCTGCACGGGGGCTCACTACTACGTTTACAAGGTTCCCGCTTTTATCTTCCAGTTTAAATTTAAGCACTGCAGCACCGTAGTTTAGAATATCCAATTGGCTACCTTTGTTATTTACAAGGCTTACGGTTTTAAGGTCTTCTTTTTGTAAAATTTTCAATTTCTTTATTTTAAAGGTTATTTTTAGAAATCCAGGCGTTTACTTTTTCTGTAAGGATATTCAAAGGTAAGGCTCCATTAAGAAGAATCACATCGTGAAACTCCCTAATATCAAAATCTTCTCCTAATTGCTCCTTAGCATGCTCCCTTAGCTCTAAAATCTTATTCATTCCAATTTTATAGGCTGTTGCCTGGCCGGGCATTACAATATGCCTTTCTACCATTTTAATACAATCACTTTCAGCATTTGGGGTGTTCTCTTTATAATAGGCTATCCCCTCTTCCCGAGTCCATTTCTTAGCATGAATACCGGTGTCTACTACCAGCCTACAAGATCGCCAAAGCTCCATGGCCAATCTTCCAAAATCTGAATAAGGATCTCGGTAATAACCTATTTCCTTTGGCAACAATTCACTGTAAAGTCCCCAACCTTCAACATAAGCCGTGTAAAAACTAAATTTTCTAAACTGTGGCACATCCTCTAATTCCTGCGCGATAGCAATTTGCATATGATGCCCTGGGATACCTTCGTGATAAGCCAAAGCTTCCATTTGGTAGGTAGGCATTGCCGCCATATCGTATAAGTTTGCATAATAGGTTCCCGGTCTGGAGCCGTCTTTTGCCGGTTGTTGATAAAAGGCTTTTCCTGCACTTTTCTCCCTAAAAGGCTCTACCAGCTTTACTACCAATGCTGCATTAGGAGTAGTTTTAAAAAGTTTATCTAAATCTCCTTTCATCGTATTGATGATAGCTGTAGCCTCTTTTAAGTATTTTTGCCTCCCTAAAGAATCATTGGCATAATAAAATTGCTCATCTTCACGCATAAACGCAAAGAAATCCTGCAATGTTCCTTTAAAACCAACTTCTTCCTTTATTTTTTCCATTTCAGCATGAATTCGGGCAACTTCGTTTAATCCTATTTCATGAATTTCATTTGCTGAAAGATTTGTAGTAGTGTTTGTTTTTAAAGCATAGGCATAAAACTCCTCCCCTTTTGGAAACTTCCAGGCTCCCGCATCGCTATTTGCTCGTTTTTGTTGGTTTTCCAGAAACAAAATTAAAGCTTCATAAGCCGGTTTCACTTTTTTAATGAGCGCAGTTTCAGCTTTGGCCACCAGGTCTCTTTTTAGGTCACCAGTAATTTTAAGCTCGTTTATTTTTAATTTAAAATCTTCAAGCAAAGCGCTGTTCTCTGAAGATTTAACAAAGGGTTTAGCCTTAATCAAATTTCTACTGGATTCCAAGACCCTATCAAAAACAAATTTTGGAGGTACAATACCATTTTGCTCTCGTATTTTCAGGTTCCCAATAACGTCTTCCATAACCTCAGGAAATCCTTCTAATCTTGAAATATAAGCTTCGGCATCACTTATTGAATCTATACGGTGCATATTGATTAAAAATGCGGGAAGTTCTGCATGGTAACCATGCATTTGGTTTACCGGGTAATTGTAAAACCTATAATTATAATCTTCTAATTGATTTTTCTGCTTTTGAAGATACAACTCATAACTTAAACGAGTTTCCCGGTTTAGGCTGGAGGCATCTATTTTTTTTAAGTATTCTAAACGTCTTTTTGCCATATTACGTTCTTCTACGTACTTTAAATGAGAAAAATCGTCCCATTTCCCATAGTTGGTTTTTTGCCCAAGCCGGGTTTGCATCATGGGAGATTCAGCCACATCCTTTTGAAACTCTTCCTCAAAATACCGATTCAATTCGGCCGAATTTGCTTCAATTTCTTCTGCGGAATAATTTTCTTTTTGCTGATTACAGGAAATAATAAAAACCAGAATACCAAAAAAGAAGATTTTATGAATTAGTCTGAAGCTCATAAGTTATTCTTTAATTACTGAAAATTCTATCGAAGAATCCCCAAAAACAGTATGGGTTTGGGGCTGAAAATCTTCTACTTCAGCTTTAAAAATATTAGGCACATAAGTTTGCGGGTTTCTATCTATAAGCGGAAACCAGGTACTTTGGACCTGAATTTGCAATTTATGGCCTTTTTTAAAAGTATGATTAATATCCTGAAGCGTGATATTCACCTCTGTTTTCTTATTCGGTTCAAATGGCTCTGGGTTTTCGAAACTATTTCTAAACCTACCGCGCATCACTTCACTGCGTACCATCATATGGTAATTATCCATATCTAAATGCTCCATGGTCTCCTCATAATCTTCAGCATCTGGTGGATAAACATCTATTACTTTTACAACCCAATCTGCCGCAGTTCCGGTAGTGGCCACTTTTAACCGGGCTTTAATCTCCCCGGTTAGTTTTAAATCTTCTTCCAAAACTTCGGTTTCAAATACCAACACATCGGGCCTTCTAGCCGCGAAGCGCTGGTCTCCCGTCATATATTCCCTTGGCGTAAATACAGCTTTAATTTCGTTATTGTAAGAAACCGGTTTTGCCGGGTCACTTACAAAGCTTTCTTTATTATTGGTAGCTTCTAAGCTTAGATCCTGATTATCCCCAAGATAAAAAACTTTCTTTTCTGTGTTTTTTGGAGGCCAGGCAGGATAAGAGTTCCATTTTTTGGCTCCGGTATCGTAAACATAGGCTTCAGCAAGGTCTAAATCTCCTCTAGCATCGCCTTTTAGAAAATGATTAAAGAATTTAGTTTCAATATTCTTTTGGTAATCTTCAGAGATATTATCACCAAAATATACATTCCCTACGGCCTGTCTTTTGGTTTGCCTGGCCCAATCGCCGTGACTCCAGGGACCAAAAACCATAATATTGTAGTTATCGCTGGTTTCTTCAATCTTTTTGTAGGTATTAAACGGGCCATAAAGATCTTCGGCATCAAACAAACCACCCACAACCATAACCGCTGGTTTAATGTCTTCTAAATGCTGGATAATTCCGCGAGATTGCCAAAACTCGTCATAATTAGGGTGCTCTTTTAGTTGTTGCCAAAAAATATTGTCTTCGCCATAATATTTATCCAGGTTACTAAGAGGCCCTACATCTAAAAAAAACTGATACTGATCTTGCGTCCCTAATTCGGGTAAACTGTACCAGCTTTCGGTAGTAGGCCCGGTTTTATCGTATCCAAAAAGTGCCGTTGCCCGCCAATAACTTAATAGATAAGCTCCATTATGGTGAAAATCATCAAAAAAGAAATCACCAATTCCCGCTTGCGGTGACGAAGCTTTTAGGGCCGGATGCGCATCTATCAAAGAAGCCACCGCATAATGCCCGGGGTACGAAATGCCCCAGGTTGCCACCCTACCATTATTGTTTTCTACATTATTAATAAGCCATTCTATAGTGTCGTAAGTATCACTGGACTCATCAAATTCATTTCCTTTTTTATTGGGGATTATAGCACGCATATTGTCGTACTTTCCCTCACTCATCCAACGGCCACGAACATCCTGATAAACAATAATATTGCCCTCTTTCATCAAATACTCATTAGGCCCAATTAAGGAGCGAAATTGATCTTCGCCATAGGGTCTTGAGCTATATGGAGTACGCTGCATTAAAATTGGATATTCTTTAGAAGTATCTTTTGGAGAATAAATAGTAGTGTGCAGCCTGGTACCGTCGCGCATAGGTATCTCCACTTCTGTTTTATTGTAATGTTCTTTTACATTATATTCTTCCTGCGCATGAACACAAAAAGTTAAGAAACTAAAAAACAGAAATATAACACTAAATCGGAGTGATTTCATAAATAAGGCAGATTTTAAGCCCCCTAAGATAGAAATTACACCGGTAAACCTAAAAGAATTTTACTCGATAATCGAGTTTTAAATAAATCAGGCTTTGATTCTAAATTAAATAGAAATTCTAATCGATAACTTTTAAGCCTGCCAGGAAATAAATTCAGGTTAATCAGTACATGGTTTATACAAATTCTTAAGAGGTTTATTTCGATGTTTCCTGAAACTTTGCAAGTCCCTCCTTTAACCACGCCAGGTATTCTGAAGCCTTTGGGGTATAACCTACCGGTTCATTCAACATATCAACTTCGTTATCTAAAAGCACATAAAATGGCTGGGAGTTATTCTTAAAGTTCAGCGTTTGAAAAGTAGCCCATTTATCACCAATAGTTTTAATGGGTTTTATACCACCTTGCGGCTTCATATAATTAAATTGTGCTTCTTCCGGAAGTTCTTTTCTATCGTCTACATAAAGAGAGATAAGTACATATTCATCATTCAATATATCAAAAACTTCAGGGTCGCTCCATACCTGTTCTTCCATTTTTCGGCAATTCACACAAGCCCAGCCGGTAAAATCTAGAATAATAGGCTTATTTTGCTGGCGGGCAGCTTCCAGGCCTTTATCCCAATCTTTATAAGCTTCCAAACCTAAAGGTGCTTCGGTTCCTTTATCGTAGATACTATAAAATAAGGGTGGAGGAAAACCACTAAGCAATTTAAGGTTTGCTGCAGAAGTATTGGTTAAACCCGGAATTAAATAAAGTACAAAGAAAAAAGTAACGACACCTGCTCCAAACCTGGCTTTACTAATCCTCTTTTTAGGACCATCGTGCGGAAAGCGAATAAGCCCGAATAAATAAGCCATAAGTCCCAATCCTACAAGCACCCAAATTCCTATAAAAATCTCACGCTTTAAAAACCCCCAATGCTCCACAAGGTCGGCATTAGAAAGAAATTTAAAGGCTAACCCTAGTTCGATAAAGCCTAATGTAACTTTTACGGTATTTAACCAACCGCCACTTTTTGGTAAAGAATTAAGCCAATTGGGGAATAATGCGAACAATGCAAAAGGCAGTGCCAGGGCAAGGCCAAAACCTCCCATACCCATAGACAATTGCATAGCTCCGCCATCGCTGGTTAATGAGCCTCCAAGTAGCGAACCTAAAATAGGGCCGGTACAGGAGAAAGAAACCAAAGCAAGGGTAAGCGCCATAAAAAAGATCCCTACAATTCCCCCTACACTAGAAGCTTTATCGTCCATTTTATTGCTCCAGGAACTAGGTAAGGTAATCTCGTAATACCCGAAAAAGGAGAAAGCAAAAATGATAAAAATGATAAAGAAAACGATATTTAGCGTAACATTGGTAGAAATATTATTAAGTATTTCGGGGTTCACACTGTCTAATAAATGAAAAGGCAGGCTAAGCAAAAGGTAGATGGCGAATATAAAAACCCCATAAAGAATGGCATTTACCAACCCTTTTTTTCTGTTTTTAGCGCCTTTTGTAAAAAAAGAAACCGTTAACGGAATCATAGGAAAAACACAGGGAGTTAAAAGCGCAATTAAGCCCCCTACAAAACCAAGCAGGAAAATATTTAAAAAGTTATTTCCTTCTTCTTTCTCTTCGGGAGCAAATTTTTCCATTCCTGAAACATTAATATTCAATGCTTCGGTAAGTTCTTTATCTTTTTCTGAAATTTCCAGATTGGTAAAACCTTCGGTAATTTCATTATCCTGAAGGGAAATATTAAAACGTTCGGTATCGGGGGGCAAACATTTTTCGTCATCACAAACAGAAAAATAAATCTCGGCAACAATCTTAGGATTACTCCCGGGTTGCACTTTAATTTGCTGTGTAAATACAGCTTCACCTTCAAAATAGATAATATCGGCTTCAAAAACCTGGTCGTAAATAGGTGCTACATCAGGTTCTTTGGTATCTTCTATTAGCTCATAATTTTCCTCTTCATAATTATAGGAAAACGAAGTAGGTATTGGTGCGATATCAATATCGGCTTCTTTTTGGGAATATAAATGCCAACCTTCTTCCAGGTTTGCCGTAAAAACCAAATTAAATATGCTATCGTTTTCTTTTTCTACGGCAGCTTCCCAGGTAATAGGATCGTCCATTTGGAAGTCTTCACTACCATCGTTAAAATATTGCGCCTGTAACTGAAGAAATGGAATAAAAAACAAGAGCAGACTCGATAGATATTTCATAAACTAAAAGTAATTTTTATTATTTTTTGATCGGGTGAAGTTATGGAAAACCGTCTATCGGCCCGCTGATTTACCACCCAAACAATTTTTTCGCCAGAGCACAGCAACCAGCTGTTTTCTTTTTGCGGCAAAGATAATTTTTTGTTTTTAAAGAAGTCGCTTAACTTTTTCTTTCCTTTCATACCAAAAGGATAAAATATATCCCCCTGCTGCCATTTTCTAACTTTAAGAGGAAATTCCAGTTTATCGGGATTTACATAAATACAATTTGAAACTTTCTCATCTATATCAGCTACTTCTAAAAATGAAAATGTTCCCATAGGAAGCATCACAAAATCTTCATCTTTGGAGATTTCGTAAATTTTATCTTCGGTTTCATCAATTTCTGTGAGCAACAAGTAATCCCTATCCTTCACTAACCTGTGGGAAGTAGAAAAAACCATTTTACCGGGTTGAGCGTCTAATAAATGGTACACATCATTCCACTCGGTAAAACCAAAAGATTTTAGTAATTGGTATAAAACTGCAGCCTTATTAGGGATTTTTTTTAAATAATTTATATCCAGGCTATAGCCATAATCTGTTTTCTCAACAATTTTTGGATAAAGCAAGCTTAAATAATCCTCAACCAATTGTTCATTTTCTTTTAAATGCGATTGGGTCTTTAAAAAAGTATCTAAAAATTGCGGGTTCATTTCTTCTAAAATAGGCACCAGATCGTGCCTTATTTTATTGCGAAGATATTTAGTGGAGGCGTTGGTACTGTCTTCTTTCCATTCAATAGTATTCGCTATGGCAAAAGCCTCAATTTCCTTTCGGGAAAACTTCAACAAAGGCCTTATTATGTAATTGCTATCCACATTTATTCCGCTTAAGCCTTCCAAACCGGTTCCCCTTATTAAGTTAATAAAAAAAGTTTCCAGGTTATCGTTGGCATGATGTGCGGTTAAGATAAAATCAAATCGATGTTTAAGGCGTAGCTCTTCAAACCATTGGTATCTAAGTTCACGTGCCGCCATTTGGGTAGAAAGCTTATTGTCTTTTGCATATTTTACAGTATCAAAATTCTCTACAAAAAGCTCTGCTTGCATTTCTTTTGCAAGATTGGCAACAAACTCTTCATCGGCTTTGCTTTCTTTGTCCCTGAGATTAAAATTACAATGTGCCAGGCTCAAATCCAGTTTAGCTCTTTTACATAGATGAGTAAGAACCACGCTATCTACACCCCCACTTACGGCAAGTAAAATTTTACTGTTACACAAATAAGGAAATTGTGATTTAATCTCGTTTTTGAAAGCTTTTTCCATAAGAAATCAAAGATACAAAAACAGTTGGCAGTGTTTTAGCAAGCAGCAGGCAGAAATTAGAATACTGGTTTTTATAGCAAACAATATCGATCTATACTAAGAAAGCACCTTTCTCATAGCCAGGGCTTTTAGCAAGCATTCTTCGTACTCCTTCTCTGGTATAGAACCGGCAGTAATTGCGCCACCTACCGAAAAAGACACATATTTTTTATTCGAATTATATAAAATACTTCTTATAACCACATTAAAATCGAAATCGCCCTCTGGGGTAAAATAACCTACTGCCCCACTATACAATCCGCGTTTGGTTTCCTCCAGCTCTTCAATAATTTTCATTGCTGAAATTTTTGGAGCACCGGTCATGCTCCCCATGGGAAAAGTAGCCCGCAACGCCTCTACCGGCGGAATACCATTATCAATTTCAGCCGAAATGGTAGAGATCATTTGATGCACTTGTTTAAACGAATAAACTTCACAAAGTTCATCTACTTTTACACTGGCTTTTTTCGCAATTTTAGAAAGGTCGTTTCTCACCAAGTCTACAATCATCACGTTTTCAGATTGCTCCTTGGGGTCTTTTGAAAGTTCTTTTGCAATTTGAAGATCTTCTTCGGGATTTTTAGAACGCCTTGCGGTACCTTTTATGGGTTGGGATATTAATTTAGAGCCTATCTTTTTTAAATAGCGTTCCGGCGAAGCCGAAAGCAAATAATACTCTTCCAATTTTAAAAAAGTAGCAAAGGGAGGGCCCGAAATTTCGTTAAGGTCCCGAAATACTTCAAATGGTTCTATTTCCCTGTTATCTACAAAAAATTCCTGGCAAAAATTAGCTTCATAAATATCGCCACGCTGAATATAGGCGAGCATTTTATCAAGCTTTTGTAAATATTCTTCTTTTGAAATTCGGGATTGTATTTTCGCTTTTAAATCATCTCTTTTCGGTTGATGGCTATCGGCGACTGAGAGGTTTAAAATTTCACTGAAATCTTCTTCTATTTCATCATCCAACATTCTTAGGTAGCGCATTTCCAATTGATCGCCTTTTAGCAAAAATAATTTTTGAGGCTGAAAAAAATAAAGATCGGGAAAAGCTAAACCATCGAAATTCTTAGAAGAAAGATTTTCCACGTCATTCTTAAGGTCGTAAGACAAATAGCCAAAAATCCAGTCTTTGGTGGTTTGCTGATACTCCTGAAGCTTTGCAAAAGCCTGGTGATAATCGGTTTTTACAGCTGTAAATGCGCCTACGGCCAGCAATGCATCAAACTCTCCGTGATTTTGATGATAATTATTACTATCTAGCCACGCAATTTCCTCAAACCGCTTGCTCCATTGTAAAAGTTGCTTTTTAAACCTTAAAGGCTCTTTTAAAGTAAAGATAGTTGTTGTGCGCACCGACTATTAATTTGGAGCGCAAAGGTAAAAACAATTTAACGTAGTGCCTACTTTAATTCTTTTGCAGTTTAGCTTAAAAGCTTTTTAAAATATCGGCATTTAAAATTTTAAAGAAATAGGTGTAAATACTTATTGCGGTTCAAATAAAAATCTTTACTATACCAAATCGTGATTACATGCGCGATAAAAACAAGAATTAACTATTTTCTATGCTTACAGATACTGAAAAACTTACCTTAGCCGATATTGAAAACCTTGACTTCACCACTGTTATTTGGGTCGTAGCCCCAGTTATGTTCTTTTTTGTGCTACTTGAATTTTTAATTGGAAGAAAAAAATATAAAAACCTATACTCCGGAAAAGATTTTCTTGCCTCTACTGCTATTGGAATTGGAAATTTAATTTTAAATGGCTTCATGAAAATTGGGGTTTTTATGGTCTTTCTATTCTTTTTTAATTTGGCTCCCTTTAAAATACCACATACCTGGTGGTCTTATGTTTTGTGTTTAGTTTTATTGGATTTCAGCAGATATTGGGCACATAGATTGGCGCATGAACAACGGTTTTGGTGGTCCACACATGTAGTACATCATTCTTCTGAACATTATAACCTATCTACTTCTTTTAGATTGTCCTGGACACAGAATTTAAAAATAATCTTTTTTCTACCTGTGGTTTTATTAGGTTTTCATCCCCTGGTATTCTTTATTGTACATCAACTGGAAGTGCTGTATCAATTTTGGATTCATACCGAATTGATTAAAAAATTACCCAGACCTATAGAATATGTATTTACCACACCATCGCATCACCGGGTTCATCATTCAGTAAATGAAAGGTATTTAGATAAAAATTACGGCTCTACTTTTATAATTTGGGACCGGTTATTTGGAACTTTCCAGGAAGAAGATGAAAAACCTCGTTATGGCATCACCAAACCGGTAAACTCTTACAATCCCTTTTTCCTGGTTTTCCATGAATGGATTGAAGTTGGTAAAGATATATGGAGAGCAAAGTCGCTTAAAGAAGCCTGGATTATTCTATTTGGCAGCCCCGTAGATAAGCATAAAGAAGATATGGGAATTACCGGGAAAACTGAAGCCGAACTAAACAATTTGGGAAAAGCCAATGAGAAATTTACTCCTGAAATGAAAAAAGCAAATTAACTGTATTTGTCAGATTTCAATTGGTGAGAGAATGTGGTTAATACATCTTCTATTCCCATATCCAGCACCTCATTTAGTATTTTTCCGTTTTTAAAATTATCCTGAAAAGATGGTAGACTAAAACTTTCTATTACCTCACCGCCAAATCTTGGTAAAATACCTTTTGTATATTCTAGCGCAGATGCTGCTCCTCGCCTACCTGGAGAAGTACTAATTAATAATATGCGTTTATTAGCCAGAAAATTACGGTCTAATCGTGAGAGCCAATCTATCATATTTTTAAAATAGGCAGATACATTTCCGTTATGTTCGTTCACGGCAAGAAGCAGGGCGTCGTGCTCCTGGATAATTCTATTGATTATTTTAACACTTACAGGAATACCTTTCTCCCTTTCCCTATCGGCACTATACAAGGGTAATTCATACTGACTAAAATCCTGGGTTTTGATGTCGTGGCCGGCAAGCCTTTTGGCCACGTGCTGTAATAATTGAAAATTAATTGAGGTACTGCTATTGGAACCGGCAAAGGCAAGAATTTTTTTCATCTAAATTATTTTGATTAAAAATAAGGAAATAAATGATGTAACTGCTTATTGATAAATCGAAAAACTTGTAAACTCTCCTTTATTCTTAGTTTGTAATTCATCGTCAACTTCTACTGGTTTCAGCGCCTGCTACAAAATATAGTTGGAGGCATATTTGAGTTTTACATTTATTCATGCTAGATGCTGAAACAAGTTCAGCTTGACGGTTTTTGAAAATAAATTAATTCAGAATCTTTAAAGATTATTTCCCGCCCTGCGGCGAGATTAGTTCAACTAACTACTTTAAAAGTGCCACAGAAGAAAAAAGGCACTTGAGATCCCGCCCTGCGGTGGGATTAGCTCAACTAACTACTTTAAAAGTGCCACGGGCAATTTTAAAGTAGAGTTTCACTAACTTTGTGCATTCATAAAAACTTCATTTAGTGACTTTTCAGGATTTAAATATTACCACACCCTTGCGCAATGCGCTGGAAGATATAGACATTACCACGCCCACACCTATTCAGGAGCAATCTTTTTCTACTATTATGTCTGGAAAAGATATGGTAGGTATTGCACAAACCGGTACCGGGAAAACCTTTGCCTATATGCTTCCCATTTTAAGAATGCTTAAATATTCGGAACAAAAGAATCCCCGGGTTTTGGTTTTGGTACCCACACGGGAATTGGTGGTGCAGGTGGTAGAAGAGATCGAAAAGTTAACTGCATATATGAATGTTCGTATCGCCGGTGTTTATGGTGGGGTAAATATAAATACCCAGCATCAGTCAATTATGCAAGGCCAGGACATTGTAGTGGCTACTCCGGGCAGGTTATATGATCTTGTACTTAGGCGTGCCATCCAATTAAAATCTATTCAGAAATTAGTAATAGATGAAGTAGATGTAATGTTAGACCTGGGCTTTAAATTTCAGATCAATAATATTTTGGAATTGCTTCCCCAGAACCGGCAAAACATTATGTTTTCGGCCACCATTACAGAAAATGTAGAAAAGTTAATCGAAACCAACTTTAAAAGTCCACAAACTATTTCTGTGGCCGCTAGTGGAACTCCCCTCGATAACATTCAACAAACCGGTTATAAAATACCAAATTTCTATACCAAGGTAAATTTGCTAAAGCATATTTTGGCCGATAAAGAAACCTACTCTAAAGTCTTGATTTTTGTAGCTTATAAACGAATGGCAGACAGACTTTATGCAGAATTAGAACAATATTTTCAGGATGAATGTACGGTAATTCACTCCAACAAAACCCAAAACTATAGATTGCGCAGTATCAAACAATTTGGCAACGGATTTTGCCGAATTTTAGTAGCCACCGATGTTATGGCACGTGGGCTGGATATTGAATCGGTAAGCCACGTGATTAACTTTGATACGCCAAAATATCCCGAAAATTATATGCATCGAATTGGCCGTACCGGTAGGGCCGAAAAAGAAGGAAATTCTATATTAATGACTACGGAAGCTGAAATGGAATCTTTAGAAAAAATTGAAGCTTTAATGCAAATGGAAGTTCCGCAAAAGAAACTTCCGGTGGAAGTTGAAATTTCTTCAGAATTAATTCCCGAAGAACAACCGAAGGTTTTTGAAATTAATAACCCGGGGAAAAATATAGACGAAAACGCTCCCGGCCCAGCTTTTCACGAGAAAAAAGAAAAAAATAAAAAAGTTAATCTGGGTGGTTCTTACCGCAGGGAAATTGCCAAAAAATATAAAAAGCCAAAAACTCGCGGCGATAAAAATGCAAACAGAAGAAAGAAAAAATAATTTTGAAATGCACGAATTACAGAACGATTTTTTAAGTATACAGATAAAGCAGGTAGGCGCTGAATTAGTTAGCCTTAAAAATAAAGAAACCGGCATTGAACATATATGGCAGGGAAACCCCGAGTTTTGGACCGGCCAGGCTCCCAATTTATTTCCCGTAATAGGTATTTTAAAAGATGGGAAGTTTATATATGAAAACAAGGAGTATACTATGCCCAAACATGGTTTTGTAAGGCATAATGAACACATTCAGTTAAAAGAGAAAACAACCGATAAATTGGCTTTTCAATTAGATTATTCTGAAGAAACCCTGGCTATATATCCTTTTAAATTCAGGTTTGAAATTTCTTTCCAACTCAACGGTAAATCCCTTAGTGTAAATCACCAGATCTCTAATTTAGATGATAAACCTTTATATTTTTCCTTAGGTGGGCATCCAGCGTTTAATGCGCCAATTAGCACCAATGAAGTTTATGAAGATTACTATCTTGAGTTTGACAGGAAAATGGATCTTAGAACTTATCTTTTAAATGAAAACGGATTGGTTAGCGATACAACCGAGGGCATTTTGGACAACGAAGATAAAATTAGATTGCATAAAGATCTTTTTATTGATGATGCACTTATTTTTAAGAATATTCCTTCTAAAAAAGTTAGCTTAAAAAGTAAAAATTCAGGTAGCGTTTTAAGCGTTGAGTATAAAGATTTTAAAAACTTAGGAGTTTGGGCAAAACCGGGAGCACCCTACGTATGCATAGAACCCTGGCTGGGCATTGCCGATGTTGAAGACACCGATCAAAATCTAAAAACCAAGGAAGGGATTGAAAGCCTGGCAGTAGAAAAAGATTTTCAGGCGTCCTATACAATTGATATCGCCTAGAAAGAGAATGAGACTGTCTGAAATGTCTACTTCCGTCAAGCTGAACCTGTTTCAGCTTCTAACGTGTTTTTAACCTATCGACACGTTAGATCTCCGAATAAATTTCGGAGCAGGCCTTGAAATGAATTCAAGTTGACGATTTTAAAAACCACTTCAGACAGCTTCAACGATTTTAAAAACTTTTCAGACAGTCTCTTTTATTTAAAACCTTTATTAAGTTCTATTTTTTTTCTTTGCGGCCTTTGCAGCGCGCTTTTCCTTTAAGCTCAAAACAGGCTCTTTTCTGGCCGATTTCTTTGAGGGTGATTTTTCTTTTGGCATGACTTCCGAATAATTAAAAATTAACCTGATAAAGATAGTGAAAGAAAGCATTCAAAATTTAAAATTCAGCCATTTCAATGCTATATTTTCAGAATTAATAAATCCTATTTTAAGACTAAATATTTGGTGAATTAAGAAATACAAGATTGTGAATATCTATTCCTGTTTTTTATCCTGGAGGCTGCCTAGAAATTCTATTTTTGGCTTCCTAAAAAAATATAGAAATGAGCGTAACTTGGTTTGAATGTAAGGTGAAATACAAAAAAACACACGAGACAGGAGAGCAAAAAATGACTACAGACACCTATCTTCTTGATGCAGTATCTTATACAGAAGCAGAAGCGAGGATTACCGAAGAAATGACGGCTTATACCAGTGAAGATTTTAGAATAATGAATATAAAAGTAGCTAATTTCTCAGAGGTTCATCCTTTTGAAAATTCAGATCGCTGGTTTAAATCTAAAGTTTCCCTGGTAGCCATGGATGAAGAAAGCGGCAAGGAAAAAAAGACCAATATTTATTTGCTGGTTCAGGCCAACGATATCAAAGAGGCTTTTGAAAATACTACTACCGCTATGGAAGAAACCATGGGAGATTATAGTATTCCTTCTATCACAGAATCTCCAATACTGGATGTTTTCCCATATTTTACGGGAGAGGAGGAACAATTAGAAAAATTTAATGTGCTGGATTCTGTTGAGAGTGATGTAGAAACCGGAGAAAAAGAAGAAGAAGAAGAAGAAGAAGAAACAGCCTAAATTATCTAAAACTTATTTTTAAAGAGGCTGTCTAAGAATGTTTCTTCATAAAATTGGACTGATTTATATTTCCTTTAGACAGCCTCTTCTTAGTAGGTATTTCAAACAGCAGTATTCCTACTTTCTAATCTCTTCAATCTCCTCTAAAACCTCGTTTGCTTCATACATTTTTTCATCGCTTTTACTACGATTGGTAGTAGAGAGCTGATGCGCTTCTTCCAGAAGTTTTTTGTATTTCACTTCCAGTTTTTCAACTTTTGACTTTTTCCTGAATAATCTGAACATTTCCTTTTTTACTTAAATATATTACAAACACTAAAGCAAATAAGAAAAATCATA
The DNA here is from genome assembly GCF_016236975.1 of Salegentibacter maritimus. Classification (NCBI taxonomy): domain Bacteria; kingdom Pseudomonadati; phylum Bacteroidota; class Flavobacteriia; order Flavobacteriales; family Flavobacteriaceae; genus Salegentibacter; species Salegentibacter maritimus. Next base: position 10,303 of record NZ_JAEHNY010000005.1, on the reverse strand, counting down.
CTAATTAACCTTTGTTCTAGCCCTGCTTTACAAAGGTGAAATTTGAAATCTCTTCTCTATGGGAAGTAAATATTTTGGGATTTAATCAATTTTAATTACGATTATTCCTTCAACAATTTTTTCCATCCTTCAAGCATCCTTAGTTTTGCTTGTCGCTGAACCAACAATGAAATTCCATGTTAAAAAAGATTAATATTTTGCTTTGAGTTGTATAATACTCATTTTAAACTATTATAGTCTTTCTATATTTTTCGAAAATAGAACCAAAAAGCCTGTATGCACATAATTAATGCCCATCAAAATAACTTAAAAAATATTGATTTAAGTATTCCTGAAAACCAACTAATAGTAGTCACAGGTCTGTCTGGATCGGGGAAATCTTCCCTGGCTATGGATGTTATTGCAAACGAAGGCTATCGTTATTTTTTAGAAAGCCTTCCTGCCTACAGTCAACAAAACGGCCAATTAATTCCAACTGCCGAAGTGGATGATATCAAAGCACTGCCACCTGTTATTAAGGTAGCGCAATCTAAACGTTTCCAGTCTATAAACACCACCTTCGGTACACTCTCAGAACTCACAGCCGTTTTTAGAATTTTATTTGCACGCTTTTCAGCTACTAAATCTATGAGTAAGTCACTATTTTCCTTTAATCACCCAAAAGGTGCTTGTGAGGTATGCCGTGGCATTGGGGAAGCAGAATATATTGATCTAAAGAAGTTAGTGGGAGACAAAAATAAAACGCTAAGAGAAGGTGCTATTACCACTACCCTACCAAATGGTTATATTGTTTACTCCCAGATTACTGTAGAAGAATTAGACAAAGTTTGCAAGGCGCACGGTTTTAATGTAGACATTCCCTGGAAGGAACTCACTGCCGAGCAACAGGATGTAGTGCTAAACGGAAGCAATCGCATCAAGGTTTTCTTTGGTAAACACGGCCTGGAATCCCGACTTAGATGGAAAGGTATTAAGGCCAAACCCCGCGAAGAAGGATTTTATAAAGGAATGCTTCCTATAATGAAAGATATTTTACGGCGGGATAGAAACCCTAATATCTTAAGATTTGCAAGCTCCAAAATTTGCCCGGCCTGTAAGGGAGCCCGAATTAAAGTCGAACATTTAAACTACAAATGGAAAGGTTTAAATTTTAAGGACTGGATGGAACTTTCATTAAGTGAATTATATGATAGGCTAAAGTCGCAAACCTACAAACCCGGGGAACAGGTATTAGTAGATAAAATGAGCAGCCAGTTATATGACCTTATTCGCCTGGGGATGGAACAATACAAGTTAGGTACACCAAGCCATGCTATTTCTTCAGGCGATGGGCAGCGTATTAAACTCATTAACCAGGTAAATAGTAAACTACAGGGTATTTTATATGTTTTTGATGAACCCTCTATTGGTCTATCTCCAAACTACCAAAAATATTTGCTTCATATTCTAAACCGACTAAAACTTAGAGGAAATACAGTTATGGTGGTGGAGCACGACTTAGATTTTATAAAATCGGCCGATTGGGTCTTGGAATTAGGTCCGGAAGCCGGGGTACACGGTGGCGAAGTGGTTTTTAACGGCCCTATAAGTAACTTTTTACAAGCAAAAGACCTAAACAGTCCAACTTTAGCAGCATTAAAGGAGGTAGGAAATGAAAAAAAACTAAAAAACCAGCCCAAAAAAGTGTCGACTAATTCCTTTCAACCCGGTAAAAAGGAGCTTACAGCAGTCAGTCGCAAAACACCTCAAATTATTGATAGCATCACCGAGTTTTGTAAAAATGAAAGTCTAAATCTTCTAACCGTAAACGACCAGCCCATTGGTAAAACTCCCCGAAGCAACCCGGCGACTTATACAGGCCTGGCAGATAAAATAAGAGACCTATTCGCCAAAACGACTGAAGCAAAAACTTCGAATTTATCCAAAGGGGCCTTTTCCTTCAACAATAAAATCGGTAGATGTGAAACCTGCGAAGGAGCGGGCGTTATCACATTATCTATGAGTGCCTTGGGCAGTATCAACCAGGTTTGCCCTGGCTGTAATGGTAAACGTTTTAAGCCGGAAGTACTTCGTGTTGAATGGAGAGACAAGAATATTGCAGATCTTTATAAGCTAAGTATCGAAGAAGCTTATGATTTCTTTTCCGAGGAAAAGAAAATCAAAGAAATTCTGTTTTTAATGCTACAGTTAGGACTTGGCTATATTAAACTGGGGCAGCCCTCCAACACCTTATCAGGTGGTGAGGCGCAACGCATTAAACTCACTAAACATTTTGCTAAAAAATCAGAAAAAACACTTTTAGTATTAGAGGAACCAAGTATAGGACTGCACCAACAAAATGTGCATCAGTTGCTGAATGCCCTGCATAAGTTAAAGCTACAAACCGCTGGCATCCTTTGCTTCGAAAACCATTCACTTTTCACATCTTCCTGTGACAGCCTGGTAGAAAATGTACTTAAGGATCAACCTATTAAACTTAAAAAAGAAGTCCCCCGGCAATTAGATAAAATTTCCATTAGTGGAGCACGAACGCACGCACTTAAAAACCTCAACCTAGAACTACCTAAATATAAATTAACAGTAGTTACCGGGATTTCGGGATCGGGAAAATCTTCTTTGGTTATTGACACCCTACACGGTTTTGGGCTACAGGAAATGAGCCGCCAATTTTCCAGCTATCAACAGTCTAGAGTGGGGGTGAATTTTCAATTAGAGGTAGATACAATTGAAGGACTTAGCCCTACTATTTGTATTACGCGCAAGCACAAAAATTACTCACAACGTACAGATATAGCAAAACAGACCGGAATTGATAAAGTTTTACGTTTTGCCTTTTCCAGAAAGGCGCAATATGAAGGCCGGGAATTATCGGCCAGTCATTTTTCGAATAACCATGAATTAGGTAAGTGTGCTGTTTGCGAGGGACTTGGAGAAGAACTACTCCCCGATCTAAACAAACTCGTTTTAGATGAAAATAAAAGTATTGCCACTGGTCTATTTGCGCATAATAAAGCAATCGCTTATTATGGAGATCCGCAAGGCAAGCATATGGCTATTCTAAAAGAGGTTGCGAAAGAAAATAAATTTAACCTGGAAACTCCTTTTAAAGATCTAAAAGAGGATCAAAAAGAAATCTTACTTCACGGAACCGGCGACAAAGTATGTAAAGCCAATTGGTTGTATAAAACCAAAACAAGGGAAGGCGTACAGGCTCTACAGATGAAATGGGAAGGTCTTTTTCCATACCTACAGGAAGAATATTATAAAACCAGAAAGAACAAAAATATTAGTCAGCTCACCGCGCTCTTTTCTAATAAGAAATGCGGACACTGTAATGGTAGTGGACTAAAACCTGAACGATTGAATTTCAAAATAGCCCACAAATCTATTCACGAGATAAAATCTATGGATTTTAGGGATTTTGGGCGATGGATTGCACAAAATTCAAAAAAGGAAAATATAGATGGTAAACTATTGTCTAAAATAGCTCCGCACCTAATTAATACTATTAACAGGGCTAAACAATTACACATTGATCACCTTCAATTGAGCCGAAAATCACCTACACTCTCAGGAGGCGAAAATCAAAGAATTGAGCTAATAAAGCAATTGAATAGCCCGCTTAAAGGCATTACTTATTTACTAGATGAGCCTTCTGCAGGATTGTCTAATAACAATATTCACGATTTAATAGAACTGCTAAAGGAACTTATTGAAAAAGGGAATACTGTAGTGGCTATTGAGCATAATAAAGATATTATTCACCAGGCAGACCATATAGTTCAAATTGGCCCTAAGGCAGGAAAGTTTGGGGGGTACATCACTTACGAAGGCAATACCAAAGGTTTATTAGAACAAAGCAATTGCCATCCTTATCTAAAATCTCCTTCCCAAAAGCCGAACCTTAGAGACGGCGATAATCATATTAATATTGGCAAAGTGGCAAAGCACAGCCTGGTTAGGGAGTCTATAGCATTGCCTATAGGAGGAATTACTGCTCTTACAGGGAAGTCTGGTATTGGGAAAACCACGCTGGTAAAGGAAATTTTGATTCCCAGCATTAAAAAAGCCCAGCCGGTAAATTGTAAGCGCATAGATTTTCCTAAAAAATATAAAGAAATACATTATTTTGAACCTAAAAAGTTAAGATCACACGCGACCACTTTATTGGTTTCGTATTTAGATATTCTGAAAGACATCAGTAAAATATTTGCTACCAAAACCAATTTTAAAGCAAAGGACTTTTCGCATAAAACAAAAACAAGTCAGTGCCCAAACTGCAAAGGAAAAGGCTATATAGAAACCAGCCTGGATATTGTCGCCAATACTATTGAAAAATGTGAAGTTTGTAAAGCAAAGCGTTATCAACAGCATATTCTAGAAAATAGTGTTGAAAATAAAAATATAGCAGAGGTACTTGCCCTGAATATTCTAGAGCTAAAAGACTGGCTAAAAAAGCTGAAGCTTTCTTCCAAAACCAGGCAAATTCTAGATCAATTGAAGGAAATAGGCCTGGCACACCTTAGTTTAGAGCAACCGGTACAATCGCTTTCTTCGGGAGAAAAACAACGCTTGTTATTATTAAACTGGTTGCAGGAAGAGCGTAGCGATGTCCTATATATTTTAGATGAACCCAGCACCGGGCTACATTATGCCGATATTGATTTGTTGTACACCATACTTCAAAAGCTCGGCCTAGGCAACGATATTCTTATTATTGACCACAACCCATACCTCTTAGAAAAAATTGGGGTTGGCCTGATTTTAGAATGATTTATTATTAAAATTGGCTAAACAAAAAACTCCCCCGGGAACAGGTTCTCGAGGGAGTTAATTCTAGTTTCAGGGCAAAATACGTATCCTTCTATTTTATTATTTTTAAATTACAAGGTTTCTTCCAACCATTTAAAGAATTCTTTTTGCCAGATGATTCCGTTTTGCGGGCTTAAAATCCAGTGGTTTTCCATAGGAAAATAAAGCAACTTGCTTTTTAAACCTCTTAGCTGGGCTGCCTGAAAAGCTTCCAATCCCTGCCCAATAGGAACTCTAAAATCTTTACCTCCCTGAATAATTAGCATAGGTGCATTCCACTTTTCAACAAAATTAATAGGATTAAATTCGGTGTAAGCTTTAGGGCTTGGCGTTTGCCAATATGGGCCTCCCATATCTTTATTTACAAAGAACAACTCTTCTGTAGTACCATACATGCTACGCGTATTAAAAATACCATCGTGAGCAATAAAAGTTTTAAAACGATTATCGTGATGACCTGCCAGGTAATACACCGAATAACCGCCATAACTAGCGCCCACTGCGCCTATTCTGTCTTTATCTATAAAGTCTTCTTTACTCACTTCGTCTATTGCCGAAAGATAATCTTTCATATTTTGGCCACCCCAATCGCCGCTTATTTGTTCATTCCAGGCTACACCGTGACCCGGCATTCCACGTCGATTTGGTGCAACCACAATATAACCATTGGCAGCCATTAACTGAAAATTCCATCTAAAAGAATAAAACTGCGATAGTGGAGATTGTGGTCCACCCTGTAAATAAAGAAGTGCCGGATACTTTTTATTTGGATCAAAATCTGGCGGATAGATTACCCAGGTAAGCATTTCCTTCCCATCGGTGGTTGAGACCATTCTTTTTTCTATCTGGCTTAATTTGATAGTATCATAAAAACCATCGTTTACATGACTAAGCTGATCCATCTTTCCGTTTCTAAGATTTACCGTATATATTTCTGAAGCGTGGTTCATATCGGTTCTGGTCACCACCATGGTATTATTTGACTGTCCTACCATTGCTGTGATATCGAACTGCCCCTGAGTAATTTGTTTAATTTCAGCTGAAGCTTTTTTAGGAAGATTTACTTCAAATAATTGCTTTGTTCCCGCAATAGGCGCTATAAAGAAAAGTTTCTTTCCATCCTCAGCCCATAAAAAACTACTCACTGTTCCATCCCATTCTTTGGTAAGATTTAGTTTATGACCATCTCTAAGAACTATAATATCATTCTTATCGGCTTCATAGCCCGGCTCATCCATTTGCAACCAGGCAAGTGTTCCATCTTTAGATATGGCAGGCGAAGTATCATAACCTTCATTATCATCGGTTAAATTCGTTGTGGTTTTTGAAGCTAAATCGTAAGCATAAATATCGGTATTGGTGCTTTCAGCATATTCTCTTCCTTTTACTTTTTTAGAAACATAAAATACCTTGCTACCATCCTGATTCCATATATAATCTTCGGCACCTCCAAACGGCTGCAAAGGAGTGTCATGCGGCTCTCCTTGCATAATATCCCATTCTTCACCAGTAGGAATATTTTTCACAAATACATGGCTGTACTTACCATCTTCCCAGGTGTCCCAATGCCTGTAATTAAGATCATCGTAAATATAGACATCAGACTTTTTCATTTCAGGATAAAAATCGTCTCCATAAACCGGCTGTATTTTCACTTCTTTAGAAAATATTTTGTATTCCCCGGAAGGAGATAGCTTTGAATCTTTGAAGATACTATCATAATTTGTTACCTGGATTGGCTCACCTCCTTTAAGAGAAAGCACAAAGGTTTGGGCACTACTGGTATTACTGTTAATATCGTAAGAGCTGCTGGAGTAAATAACCTGCTCTCCATTAGTGGTTAGACCTATTGGTGAGATTCGTTTTAGTTCCCATAGTTTTTCTGGAGTCATTGTTTGGCCTGTAGCAGACAGGCATATTCCCGAAAGTATCAGGAAAATATATAGCTTTTTCATTGAATAAAAGATTAATTATAAACGGCTATAAAGATACACAGGAAGCGGGAGAAAGTTTACTATACTAATAGAATAATCTTTTTTGTAAAGAAAACTTTACATTAAGAAAATTTTACTAAATTTGTAAAGTAAACATTACATAAAGATAAATTCTCTCTTAGCATGGCTACGAGGTATTAATGGAAAGATTTTTTATTTCCAGGTAATTATCGAAATAAATCTCAAATATCGAGTAAACTCTTAATTAAAGTTAAAATGAAGAAAGAACGCAGAAAGAATATGTACAACCTGGCCATTTGGACCTGGACTTGGGTAGCTACTTTGGCAATTGCCACATTTGGGCCTAAATATATTTGGGACAATCATACTGTTTTAACTGCTTTGGCTGTTTCAGTAAATTTTGTTCACGGTATTCTAATGATTGTGGCTAACCGCAAGATGTTTAATAATTTTGATGAGTTGGAACGAAAGATTCATTTAGAATCTTTGGCTTTAACATTGGGGTTAGCGGTAGTAGTAGGATTATCTTACTCTCTACTTGAGGTCACCAATCTAATAACCAATAATGCAGAAATAAGTTATCTTATAATATTTATAGGTTTAACTTACTTAATACTGGTTACTATAAACACCAGACGCTACGCATGAAAAACAAGTTAAAAGTACTTAGGGCCGAGCATAGTTATACACAGGAAGATTTAGCAGATATTATTGGTGTTTCCAGACAAACCATTAATGCCATAGAAAAAGAAAAGTTTGCCCCCAGTTTACCTACTGCTTTTAGAATCTCAAAACTTTTTAAATTACCAATAGAGGCCATTTTCCATTTTGAGGAGTCCTAATATGTGGTTATATGGATTAAATTGATTCCTAATATTTTTCTACAAAAACTTTAAAACTTAAGATAATTACTACTTTCATGCTGGTACAAAAAAAGCCATCTGAATAAATCAGATGACTTTTCACAAACTAACCAAAACTAACATTTTTAATGTTCTATTATAACTTCAGCATAAACCGGTAAATGATCTGAGGCATATTTTTCATCTATCACTTTATGTAGCTTTACATCTAATTTATTCTGAGGATGCTTATAGAAAATAAAGTCTATGTCCCGACTGGGGTTATTAACCGGAATTGTAGGCGGGCACGAATTACATGTTCTGGTAAACTCCGAATCCATTAAATTAATGGTTTCCGAACCCGAACTTGCATTAAAATCGCCTGCAATTATAATTGGAATAGGTGAAGATTTTGAATGTTCAATTATACGTTTTACTTGTAAAATCCTACTTTTAGATTCTTTTTTATAGTCTAAATGCGTACTTCCAAATAGGATTTCTAAATCTTCAACTTTTACTAAACCAAAAGCTACAACCCTATCTTCGGTAGATTCTCCAGGATCATTAGGTAGTTTTAAAGTTTCCTAATTTTTATATTTCTAAACCAGGTAAAGCTTCCGTGATCCTGCAATCCAATGAAACCAGATTTGGCTTTAGCGTAATCAGGATAATCTTTCCATTTACCTTCTCTTTTTCTTTGCTTCCATTCTTCTGACCAGGGCTCGAACTCTACTGTTTTTTGACCATTTAACCAATAGGTCACTTTCTCTTCAGTAAACCTGATTCTGGTGGTATTCCATTCCCCCACAGGTCTAAGGTCTTTTTCATCGTAATCAGAAGCATACATACCATAATCTGCACCGATAGAATTCTTCGGTTTTAATTCATGCGGAAATCCTTTTTGATCAATAATTTGATATTCGGGAGCGACAAAATAAGGGGCAGCATAGGCCTCATCTTCTACTACATGATAGAATATTCCACTATTACCTTCAGGTGATATCTTCCATTCCAGGTACAATTCAAATTCGCCAAACTCTTCTTCACCATATACAATATCACCACCTATATCCCCTCCTTTTCCCAATGATTTTAAGGTTTCGTCTTCTACTACCCATCCCTGTGGAAGTTCCTGTGCATTAGTGTCATTATACCCACGCCATCCATCAGCATTTTTGCCATCAAAAAGATATTGCCATTCTTCTTTATTACTGGCAGTATCTTCGGCATTTTGCTTTTCATCAATTACTGCTTCCTTACCCTTATTTTCATCTGCATTTTTACAAGCCATCAAACTTGCTACAAACATTACATTTACTATTATTTTTTTCATCTTTAAATTATATCAGGTTATACTAATTTCATTTTTTCCGGATCCCAGTTTATAAATTCATTCTTTTTATAGCTTTCATTACATAATAAAGCCGGTGCGGCTGCACGGAACCCAAAAGCAGGATCTTGGGCTACCGAGCCATTTTCACGAATTGCCATAAAGAAATTGGCAAAATGGTCATAATGCGCTCCTTTGTAGCCATCTTCTGCCCGGTAAACGGTTTCTAAAGGTGGAACCAGCTTTTTACGATCTGGCCTGCCTGAATTTTCTTTTGCTTTTTCTGCCAGGAAAGGATCATCACTTCCTCCACCGGCATTGCGCTTTAATGTAAGGCTGTCCCAGGCTATATCCATAGAACCTTTACTTCCTACCAGTTTTAAGAACGTACTTCCGCTGGTACCGTCAACAAAATTACAACGCAAGGAAAGGTTAAATGCCGGGTGTTGTTTTGTATCGGGGTAATCAAACATTCCTAAAAGTACATCCGGTACTTCACGCCCGTCATCCCAGTGGCGCAATCCACCGGTTGCCGCAATTTTATTGGGGCCATACGAATTGGTAATAAAATGAAGACTGGAGAATAAATGCACAAATAGGTCGCCGGCCATACCCGTACCGTAGTCAAGGTAATTTCTCCATCTAAAGAACCTTAAAGGGTCAAAAGGCATGTCTTTGCTTATAGAAGTATACTTCTCCCAATCTACGGTTTGGGTAGAGGCATCTTTGGGGATTGGATACTGCCAGGCACCCAAGGCCGAATTCCTGGCCCAAAAGCCTTCAGCATAATTAAGCGTTCCTATAGCACCGGCTGCCAATAGTTCTCTGGCCTTTTCATTACCCAAAGAAGACATTCCCTGGCTACCTACCATGTAGATTTTTCCAGATTTCTTCCAGGCTTTTATGATATCGTTTCCTTCTTCTACACTATGTACCATTGGTTTTTCACAGTACACGTGTTTACCTGCATTAAGCGCATCAACACTCATTTTTTTGTGCCAAAAATCGGGGGTGCCAATTATTACCGCGTCAATATCACTGCGGTTTAGCACTTCCTTATAATCTTTGGTAAGGAACAAACTGCTGCCCCAACGTTTTTTAGCATCTTCTAAACGCCCATCGTATAAATCACATACGGCCACAAGTTCTATATTCTCGTGCTTTAATGCCGTATTGGTATCGGCAACACCCATTCCCCCGGCACCAATTAAAGCGATTTTAAGGATTTTGTTTGTTGAAGTCTTTGCAGCTCTATTCAATAAATTTACTTCTTTCGCTTCTGCAGCAAAACTGGACGGGATTACGGCCGCAGTTGCGCCCACTATTCCTAAATTCTTAATAAAGGAACGTCTGTTATTTTTCAT
>NZ_JAEHNY010000049.1:0-237 GCF_016236975.1 Salegentibacter maritimus | reverse complement strand
TACAAGCTAGTAAATAACCTCAGGAATATCTTCAACCAAACAAAAAACAAAGGTATAGCCTTTACAAAACTAGCTCACTGGTATAAAGAAGTAGAGGAATCTGGTTTTAAAAGCTTCAAAACGGTAGCCAATAGCATTTACATAAACTACCATTCTATATTAAACTACTTTACAAACCGAAGCACCAATGCTTCAGCTGAATCTTTTAATGCAAAAATAAAAGCCTTTAGAGCACAA
>NZ_JAEHNY010000048.1:0-239 GCF_016236975.1 Salegentibacter maritimus | reverse complement strand
GTTAAACCTGAATTGGTATTGTCATAACCGGAAGCCCTCGCATTGGTATCGATGGTCGTAATTACGTCTCCATTACCATTTGTAAAAGTATACACTCCATCGGTTACACTTACCGAAGTAGTATTGGCATCAATAATCACCTCTGTACCGTCTACAGCGGTGTGGGTATAAGTGCCGTTATTGTTATCAACTAATACATCAGACTCGTTTCCAATAATGCTTAAAATTTCATCATAGAT
>NZ_JAEHNY010000047.1:0-242 GCF_016236975.1 Salegentibacter maritimus | reverse complement strand
TTAGATGAAAATCAAAATCCATTAAATAATTCGATTGTAAATGAGGAGTTCAGCGGATTAGGTGCAGGTACTTATTTTGTACAGGCAGACAATGGGGATTGCCAGTCAGTTTCTGAAGCTTTGGTTATCATAGAAAATTTAGGAACTCCGGCGCAGCCGCAAGCAAGTATTGCGCAGCAACCAACTTGTGAAGATACTACCGGGACTATTTCGGTAACTACGGTACAGGGAATTACCTATAC
>NZ_JAEHNY010000046.1:0-258 GCF_016236975.1 Salegentibacter maritimus | reverse complement strand
AAAGGTGAGCGGCAAATCTTTCGTGCTTACTCGGACGTGTCGCTACAGCTGCCAACACTGGTTAAAGAAAATAGCTTAGGTTTAGCTAAAATTCTATATTTTAGAGTTCTAAATTAATCCTGGTTAAACGGACAAGCTAGCTCTTCCCTACACGCTACTTCCCTTAACCAAAACCGTTGCAAACAATACCATAAAAATCGGAACTAAGAACCAAAACCAATCTTTGCGCATTGTAAAGAACAAAAATTGAAATTTAGA
>NZ_JAEHNY010000045.1:0-260 GCF_016236975.1 Salegentibacter maritimus | reverse complement strand
TGCGCAATAATTAAAGGGAAGTTCTTAAAGCTCTTTTTTGGTCTTGATTCTAAGCTGTCGATTTAATTTAAAAAATTGTATAGTGTATACTGTATAATGTATGTTGAAGAGGTTTTATTGAAAAAACCTTATTCATAATACGATTTACAATATATATTTAACAAGGGACAGTCTCATAGCTCAGCTGGTTAGAGCGCTACACTGATAATGTAGAGGTCGGCAGTTCGAGTCTGCCTGAGACTACAGCGCGCTAAAGCGCA
>NZ_JAEHNY010000044.1:0-280 GCF_016236975.1 Salegentibacter maritimus | reverse complement strand
TTTTTCTTTCTAAATTTCAATTTTTGTTCTTTACAATGCGCAAAGATTGGTTTTGGTTCTTAGTTCCGATTTTTATGGTATTGTTTGCAACGGTTACGGTTATTGACAATTTGCGGAGTAGGGAGTGCGTATTTGTCAGCGTAAACAGTTTTGTTGGTGACTAAAATAATCAATTTCAGTTAATTTGCCCGCAATTTGCCATAACCGATGTTGCAAACTGTACTATTCCGGTTTATTCTATCATGTTTTTTTAAAACAGTCTGCTTTACGCTCAGATTGG
>NZ_JAEHNY010000043.1:0-283 GCF_016236975.1 Salegentibacter maritimus | reverse complement strand
AATCAATCTTTCAGCTTCACTTTTAAAAGTCCGCGTTCGAGTGAGTTTTTCTTATTAAAGCTCTCTTTCTCTGTCCGGAGCTATTGTTGGTAACGGTTACGGTTATTGACAATTTGCGGAGTAGGGAGTGCGTATTTGTCAGCGTAACCAGGTTTTGTTAGTACCAAAATAGTAAAAATCAGTTACACTGCCCGCAATTTGCCATAACCGATGTTGCAAACTGTACTATTCCGGTTTATTCTATCATGTTTTTTTAAAACAGTCTGCTTTACGCTCAGATTGG
>NZ_JAEHNY010000042.1:0-285 GCF_016236975.1 Salegentibacter maritimus | reverse complement strand
GTTCATCACCCCACGATCCGTAGTAATGTTTTCCATGTATCCCACCAGGCAGATCTTGAAAAAGACCACCGGGTCGATGCTTTTCTGCCCGCTATCTCCATAAAACTTCTGGGTAAGGGGATAAAGAAACTCCAGGTTCAGAGCTTCTTTTAAACGTCTGTAAAAATTTTCTTTTGGAATCCTGTCACTAAGCCGGAAGGAAGTGAAGAGTTTTTCCTGATAATTTTTCTTGCCTTGCATGCAGTAAATTAGCACTTTTGGCTAACTTGTGCAACAGGCACAATG
>NZ_JAEHNY010000041.1:0-304 GCF_016236975.1 Salegentibacter maritimus | reverse complement strand
AAAATTATTTGTATCGTTTTTCTTGCGAAAAACGTACGCGCTGTCAATTCAATAAATCAATGAACTTCTTCTCAGTAAACAGTATTTAGTAGATAATTGGCAGTTTAAAAACCAACCCTCCAGCACCATCACTGAAATTGTCTTGCAAAAACCAAAGGAATCGAACCTTTCTTATATAACGCCCCGTCCGGCAGTTTCTTTTTCAATATTTTTGGGAACTTGTTTCCGCTGTAAGCGGCTGCAAATATACAATGCTTTTTCTTTATCAACCAAATATTTTTTAGAAAAATTTTAAGTTTTTTTT
>NZ_JAEHNY010000040.1:0-326 GCF_016236975.1 Salegentibacter maritimus | reverse complement strand
CGCTAGACGGTGCAACCGAGGTTAGCATCAGTGAAAATATTAGCTGGGATGCTGTACCAAATGCCGATGGATATTATATAAATATCGGGACAACTGCTGGAGGAAATGACCTGGTAAATAATACCAATCTTACAACAACAAGTTATAGCCATACAACCGACTTCCCTGAAAATACCACAATCTATGTTTCGGTTACTCCTTATAATGCTATTGGCAATGCCACAGGATGTCCAGAAATAAGTTTTACCACAGAGAGCTTCGCAAATCCGAGCGTTCCGGATTGTACTACAATTACCAGTCCGCTAGACGGTGCAACCGAGGTTAGC